>JBQTJO010000336.1:0-4720 GCA_052387015.1 Gemmatimonadota bacterium | reverse complement strand
GGAGGCGGAGGCGGAGGCGGGAGTGATCGGGCGAGCGTGTTGGTATGGAGTCCCGACCGCGATGATCAGGCGAATGCTTCGGTGACGGACGTTACGGTGGGTGGCGGGTTGGCGCCGCGAGCGGGTGAGCGGTGGACCGTCGTCGCAGAAATCGGCGGCAGTGCGCGCGACTCGGTGAACGTGCGGCTGTCACTCGACGGCCGCATTGCGGGTGCGGCGATCGCGGCGCCCGGCTCCGCGGCGCTGCTCACGCTGCCGCCGCGCAATGCGAGTCTGGTCACGGGCGAGGTTCAGATCGATGCGGATGCGCTGCGCGCGGATGACCGCCGCTACTTCGTCGCGACCATCGAGCCGCCGCCGACCGTGACCCTGACGCGCGCGACGCCCTTCGTTTCGCAGGCGCTGACGGTGCTCGCCGATGCCGGACGCGTGCGGCGCACGACGTCGTCCAATGCCGATGTATTGATTGCGCCGGCTGCGGCAGGTACGGAGGGCGCTGGCCCGGGCAGCGCGGTGGTGGTGCTGGCGCCGGCGACGCCGCTCGAGCTGCCGGCGGTGAATCGGCGGCTGGAGACGTTGGGAATCAACTGGCGGTATGCGGGAGCGGGAGCGGAGGCGGAGGCGGAGGCGGGAGTGGCTTTGACAGGCGGCGATGCTGGAGCTGATGCGCTCGGGCGAGCGTTGGAGAATGTGCGGGTGTCCACGTTCTATCAGTTGCAGCCGATCGGGCGCGGGGGCGTCGACAGTGTGCTGCTGCGGCTGGAGAATGGGGCGCCGTACGCGGTGCGCGGAACGCGCGCGCGCGGCGGGCGGTTCGTCCTGCTCGCATCGCCGCTCACGACCGAGGCGACGAATCTGCCCGCGACGGCCGCGATGATTCCGCTGCTCGATCGGCTGACGGGTGTGTGGTCCGCGGCGGACGCACCGCGCTCGGAGGCACAGCCGGGCGAGCGGGTCGCGATGCCGCGCGCCGCGGAGACGGCCATCGATCCGAACGGCACGCGCTACCGCGTGACCGGCGGCGAGACGTTCAGCGATGCGGTCGAGCCGGGGATCTATCGCGTGGTTGGTAGCGGCAACGTGATCGGCGCGTTCGTGGTGAACCCGGCACCCGCCGAATCGGAGCTGCGCTATGCCGAAGACAGAAGGGTCGATCGTGCGCTCGCGGGCGTGAACGTGAGGCACGCGGACAGTCCGCGCGAATGGGAGCGCAGGATCTTCGATGCGCGCGTAGGCCGCGAATTCTGGCGGGTGGTGCTGTGGACTTTGCTCGTGCTGCTGTTGATCGAGGCGGCCGCTGCCGCGACGGGCACCCGCACCCCGCGTCCCGCGCCCGGATCGGTTCCCGCGCCCGTGACCGCGCAGGACTAATGCATCCACGCCTGATCCACGCGCTGCAACGCCAGCCCGCGTTCACCGAGCTGCTCGACAAGCTGCCCGCCCCAGGCGCAGCGCTGCGCATTGAAGGACTGCCCGGTGCAGCGCCCAGCCTGCTCGCCGCCGCACTGGCCGGATCGATTCAGAACCGCGTGTGGGTGGTGGTTGCGCCGGGGCCGAACGAGGCGGAAGCCGCCGAATCGGATCTCCAGTCCATTCTCGGCGAAACGGCGGCCGTGCTGTATCCGCAGCGCGAAACGCTTCCGTACGAGGCAACCGAGCACCACTTCGAGGTGAGCGGCCTGCGCGTCGAAGCGCTCGAAGCGCTGCTCGCGGGGCGCACCCGCCTGCTGGTGACCACGGTGCGCGCGCTGCAGGAGCGCGCCGAAATTCCGACCGCGCTCGCCGACCTGCGTCTCACCATCAGCGTCGGCGACCACATTCGTCCGCAGGATCTCGCGGCCCGGCTCGCGCAGCTCGGCTTCGAGAAGGCGCCGCTGGTCGAGGCCGTCGGCGAGTTCGCCCTGCGCGGCGGCATCGTCGACCTGTTCGGCTTCGGCGCGCCGGATCCGATCCGTGTCGAGTTCTGGGGCGACGAGATCGCATCCATCCGGCACTTCGACATTCTCGACCAGCGCAGCACGCAGGAGCTGCAGCGTGCGGACATTCTGCCGGTCGATCTGCGGCCGGTGCTGACCGAGGCGGATCACGTGCGCCGCTCGCTGCTCGATGTCTTGTCACGCGACGCCGTGCTGATCGAGCTGCCCGGTGCAAACCCGGAGCAGGAGTTCGAGCGCACCTGGAGCCAGGTGCTGCATCTGCACGAAGTCGAAAAGCGCAGGGGCGGCACGCCCGAGGCGCCGCAGACGCTGTTCCTCACCCCCGCGCAGGCGCGCGAGCAGATCGACGGCTTCGCGCGACTCGCGATCGCGCATCACGAATTGACCACAGAGCTGCCAACCATCCGTTTCAATGCACGCGAAGCGGAGCCGATCGAGCGCGACATGGATCGCCTGAACGTGCTGCTGCGTGCGGGCGCCGTGCGCGGCGAAGACACGTTCCTGCTGTGTGACAACGCGGGGCAGCTCGAGCGCCTCGAGGAGCTGATTCAGCTCGGCAAGGGACTCGGCATTCCGCCGCGCACCACCCTCGCGATCGGCGCGCTGAGCGGCGGCTTCGTGCTGGAAGGCGGCGAGACGCCGACCCGCGTGCTCAACGATCACGAGATCTTTCGGCGCGAGAGAAGGCTGCGCCGGGCGCGGCGCTTCAAGGGCGCCGTCGCACTGGAAAGTCTCTCGCAGCTGCGCGCGGGCGACTACATCGTGCATCTCGACCACGGCGTCGGCCGCTTCGTCGGCCTCGAGCGTGTGCGCGTCGGTGATACGGAAATCGAATCGCTGTCGGTCGAGTATGCCGACGGCGAGATGTTGCGGGTGCCGGTGTATCGCCTCGACCTGATCGAGCGCTGGGTGCCCGATCGCGAGGAGGCGAGCGCGCCGAAGCTGCACAAGATCGGCGGCAAGACCTGGAAGAACCTGCGCGCGAAGACGGAGAAGGCGATCGAGGAGATGGCGACCGAGCTGCTCCAGCTGTATGCGGAACGGCAGCTGGCGGAGCGGCCGGCGTACGCCGCGGACAGCCGGTGGCAGCGTGAGATGGAATCGAGCTTTCTCTATGAGGATACGCCCGACCAGCGCCAGGCGACCGCGGATGTGAAGCAGGACCTCGAGTCGCGCCATCCGATGGATCGCCTGATCTGTGGCGACGTCGGCTACGGCAAGACCGAGATCGCGATCCGTGCCGCGTTCAAGGCGGTGCAGGACGGCAAGCAGGTCGCGGTGCTCGCGCCGACCACGATTCTGGTGGAGCAGCACGCGCACACGTTCGGCAACCGGCTGGCCGGCTTTCCCGTCAAGATCGAGGCGCTGTCGCGCTTCCGCACCGCCAGGGAGCAGCAGCGCATTCTGACCCGCCTCGCCGATGGCGACATCGACATCATCATCGGCACGCACGCGCTGCTCGAGCCGGGCATCATTTTCAAGGACCTGGGGCTGCTGATCGTGGATGAGGAGCAGCGTTTCGGCGTGAAACAGAAGGAGCGCTTCAAGGAAATGAAGCGCGGCCTCGACGTGCTCGCCATGACCGCGACCCCGATTCCCCGCACGCTGCACTTCTCACTCACGGGGCTGCGTGACCTGTCGCTGCTGCAAACGCCGCCGCGCGACCGCATGCCGATCCTGACCCACGTGCTGCCCTGGGTGGACGAGATTCTCGAGGATGCGATCCATCGCGAGCTGGACCGCGGCGGCCAGGTATTCGTGCTGCACAATCGCGTGCAGTCGATCGACATCGTCGCCGAACAGATCCGGATGCTCGCGCCCGACGCGAAGGTCGGTGTCGCGCACGGGCAGATGCCGGGTGCCGAGCTCGACGCAGTGATGCGCAAGTTTCTCGCAGGCGAGCTGAACATCCTGGTCACGACCGCCATCATCGAGAACGGGCTCGACGTGCCGACCGCGAACACGCTGATCGTGGACCGCGCGGACCAGTTCGGGCTGGCGCAGCTCTACCAGATCCGCGGCCGCGTCGGCCGCTCGCATCACCGCGCGTACTGTTATCTGCTGATTCCGGAGAACGTGAACGAAGAGGCGGAAAAGCGGCTGCGCATTCTCGAGCACTACACCGAGCTGGGCGCGGGCTACGCGATCGCGCTGAAGGATCTCGAGCTGCGCGGCGCGGGCAACATTCTCGGCGGCGCGCAGTCGGGCTTCGTGCACGCGGTCGGGCTCGACACCTACACGCGCCTGCTGGAAGACACGATTCGCCGGCTGCGCGAGGACACCTCGGCGGAGCAGCATCCGCCCACCGAAGTCGCAGTGGAGGGCTCCGCTTATCTGCCGGATGCCTACGTACCGGACGGCTCGCAGAAGCTGCACCTGTACCGCCGACTTTCGCGCGTCGAGCAGACCAGCGAAGTCACGGCACTGGCGGCCGAGATTCGCGACCGCTACGGCCCGCCGCCGGAGGAAGTCAGCCGGCTGCTCTCGGCTGCATCACTGCGGCTGCTGGGGACGCGGCTGGGCGTCGAACGGATCACGATCCAGCAGCACGCCGCGCGGGTCACCTTCCGGCCCGGCGTGTTCGTCCGCCTGGTCGCGCTTCAGGGCGCGCTGCGCGACCGGCAGGTCGAGATCGAGGTCAAGCGGCAGAATCCGCTTTCGTTCGTGGTCCGGTTGAAAGGCGAGGTCTCGGTCACGGACACGCTCTGTACCGCGCTCGAGGCCATCATCGAGGAAAAGGCCCGGGCTGCTTAGGGGAGGTGAGCGGTGTGGGCTGGCGAGAC
>JBQTJO010000335.1:0-10547 GCA_052387015.1 Gemmatimonadota bacterium | reverse complement strand
GATTTGCCATTCACCCGCCCCGATTTCTGGCAGAACTTCTCTCGAGACGCAGTCCTCGTGTTCGGAAAGCCGCCGGAAGCCTATATCGAATGACACAGCGGAAGGCCAACCGACAGGAAGCCCAAGGCCGACTCCAGAATGGCCGGGATTACCTCGAAGCGGCAGAGAGTCTGCTCGGTTTGGCGCGCACCAGCACTTCCGGGAGTCCGATCATGTCCGCCGCGGTAATGGCGGTAATCGCTTACGCCGATGCGATATGCATTCAATTCGGATCGATGACGAACGTAAAGGACCACAGCGCGCTTCCCGAGACGTTGAGGAAGGCGTTGGGCGCGCAAGCCGACAAGTCGCAGGTGACTCGACTGGCCAGAATGCTTGCCCGAAAAAACGAGATCCAATACGAACACAGACGGCTGACAATCGCAGAGGCGAAAACGTTTGTGGAGCAGGCCCGGCGGTTTGCCGAATGGGCAGAGACGGTGCTGCGCCACTAACCAACAGCTCCGGCGGCAGCAGCCACCGAATCTCCTGATGCTCGACCGCGCGCGCCTCGCCACTCACCTCGACTGGCGGAGTTCCTCGAGGAGACACCCGGGATCTGGGAGCACCGGAGCTTGAGGACGCAAATAACTATGGCACCGGCGCAAAAAGCGAGGCTATGTTCAAGGGATGAATGAAGAGCAATTCACCCGCTTCGTCGACTATGTAGAAAGCCGCTTCCAGCAGTCGGATGCGAAGCGTGAAGCGGACATCCTGCGGCTCGAAGCCTCGCTAGAAGGCGAAATCTGATCACTACGGGATGAGATGCGCGAGCGCTTCGAGATCGTGGAAGATCGACTTGTCGCGCTCGACCGTGGCGGCGACGTCCGGCGCGTGAACGGCTGATCGTGATTACAGTGTATCCAGTATCGGAGTGAGTCAGCGCTATCTTCAGGCAACCTATGACGAGGGACGGGCTGTCGCGGCCTATCTGCGGTTGCCGCGCGAACCAGGAGCCAAGAGCGTCCGCGTCGAGAAGGCGGGTCATGGCATCCTGACAATTCGGACACTGGGTTCGTCCTGGCGCGCGACCCTGGCGTAGTCCGGGCGCCGGATGTCTCGTTCGTGCGAAATGAGCGGCTTCCGGCGGTAACACCGGGCTATATTCCCGTTGCCCCCGACATCGCGGTTGAAATCGTTTCGCCGACCGACCGTTTCACCGACGTGCAGCAGAAGATTCACGAGTACCTGGATGCAGGCACTGCCGCAGTCTGGCTGGTGCAGCCGCGCGCTCGCAGCGTGACCGTGTATCGCAAGGACGCCGCTGCAATCGAGCTGCACGAAACGGATGAGCTGGTGGCTGAGGAGGTTCTGCCGGGTTTCGGCATGAAAGTCGCCCGATTCTTCGTGCGGCCGAGCATTTAGTGAAAAATCGTTGGTGCGTCCGGCACCGCGCCGTCCAGTTCGGCGACGGCCTCCTCGAAGTGCGCACGAATCTTACCCACGAGGGACATGCCATGCGCGACGTCGTTCTTCGACTTTCTGGTCTTCGCTGACAACTCGCGCAATGTATCCATTGCCTGGCTCGTCGTGTGGCAGCCGATGAAGCGATAGGCGCGCAGCTCCTCCTTCGACACGGTCTCGCCGGGAGGCACCTCGCGGTGGCCAAGTGCGACGCAGTTCGACAGCAGCATCGCCTGGCCGCCAAGATTGTGCACGTAGATGTGAAACCGCCCCGGTAGCGAGGCGAGCAGCCGGCCGATCACGCGCGCGAGCTCATTGGTCCACGCGTAGACGGGCAGCTTCTCCCAGCTGTAGACGACGTCGCCTTTGCGAGGCCGGAGCTTTTCACAATAGGCTTTGATTTCGGCTTCTTCGGCCCGGCACTCGATCGCCTGCTCGATGTTGTGCGTGATCTTTGCCGGCGCCGCGCGCAGTTTCGCAATCAGCGGATCGTTTGGGTCGAGATTCCTGGTGATCTTGCTGATTTCCGTGCCGAGCTGTTGCGCGAGGCTGAGCAGCTCCTGCTCCACAACCGCCATTTCCTCGTCCGTGAGCGGACGCTTCAGTGCCAGTAGTTCATTGGCATCCACGTGAGTACCTCCGCTGATGTTTGCGCACACGTTTGCACGCGGAGGTTGGCGGAGCCATAGCAGGATGAGACAGGGGCGTGCGTCGCCCAAACCGCCATTCCATCGCGCATCGGCGGGATAGCACTGTGCAGGGTCACCAAACGAAGGCTCCCCCTGACTATGGCGAGGTTATCAACAGCGAGGCTATTTTGAGGCAATCGATCCCTTCACGCGCAAAAAGCCGCCTGATGCAAAAGCCGATCACGCTCGAAGAATATTCCGCACTGCCTGACGACGACTGGTACATCGACGAGGTCTCGTATGGCCGTCTCGTACGCGAGCCTCGTCCCGGCAGTCAGCACGGCCAGATCGTCACCATGGTTGCGCACCTGCTTTGCATGTATGTCGATGACCACCCGATCGGCCGCGTGTATACCGAATCGGGATTCGTGTTGAATCGGACGCCGCTCGTGTTGCGCGGCCCGGACGTCGCGTTCGTGCGGGCCGAACGCGTGCCGGCGGAAAACAAACCGGGCTTTTTCGATGGCGCGCCCGACCTCGCGATCGAGGTAGTATCGCCACCCAATCGCAGTGGCGAGCTGCTTCAGAAGATCGGTGAGTTCCTGGAGGCAGGCACGCAGCTCGCGTGGATCGTTTATCCGACGACGCGCACGGTGGCAGAGCACAGCGCGAAGGGCGAACCGCGCATGTATGGTCCGGATGAAGTGCTCACGGCGCCGGCCTTGCTGCCGGGCTTCGAGCTGAAGGTTGCGCGGCTTTTCGAATAATCAGCGAGGGGCGGTCCGGCCCGCGTCCATCGCTTCACGGTCGGCGTGCCCGCATCTCCTGCGAGCCGAGCTTCAGCACCAGGCCCGTGACGCTCCCGCTCGCATCGGCCTCGAAGCGGATGCTGACGCCGGGCTCGACACGAATGATGAAATCCAGCGGCGATACGGCGAACATTTCTGCTTCGCCCTCGCCCGGCACATTGATAAACGGGCGATTGTCCCACAGGAACCCACCAATAGTGGCGCCCGGCTTCAGCTCGTAATTGCCGACGATGCGCGCGAGCGCGGCGGCGTCGAGCTCGATGAATGCCGGCAATGTCGCAGGCGGCAGCTGACTCGCGAAGGGGGTGGACGTCAGCGCGACCGTCGCGGGCTGCGGCTCCGGCTGGCCTTCCTGCGCGGCGAGTATCGATTACACGAAAGCACTGGGTGATCTGGGCGGACGCGGCGTCGTAATCACCATTCTGCTGGTCGGCGAGCACTTCGGTGCAAAGCCTGGCCGCTTCGAGCAGCAGCAGCTCGCGGCGAACTTCCGGATTGGAGACGGGGCCGTCCTGCGACGTCGTCACCGGGATCGCGATCTCCTGCGAAACGATCGCGCCGTCCGCGCGCAGCACGGTGGCCTCGAGGACGAGCGTCGCGACCTGTAGCTCCGCAGCCAGCGGCTCGAGCACGAGAAACTCGATCAGCACGAGCTTCGGCTCGCGCGCATACAGGTCACCCAGATCCAGTTGTAGCCCGCCATCCAGCTCGCGGCGCGGATACGAGCGGTGCACGGCGACGGCCCGCGCCGACTCCGAAGGCACGATACTCAACACGAGATTCTGTGCGGCGAGGGACAAGAGGCCGTCGATCTCTTCGGCGAAAACCGCCGGGGCCTGATCGGCGTGCTCGATGTAATGCAGATTGCCGCGGTCGGTGAGCAGAACGATGCGATTGGCGCTGTCCGGTTTGACGTTCCGGGCGACGTAGTCGCGCCCCTTGAGCCAGCCGCCGCTCAGATTGGTGCTGTCGCCCAGCTCGATCGCGCGAATGGAATCGCTGAGCTGCTGTTGCCCGGTGGTCGTCGGCTGCGCAACGGTCGAGACCTGATCGTCGTATGCGACGACGCTCACCACATCCTCCGGTGCCAGCCGCTGCGCCAGCAGCGCCGCCGCCTCGCGCGCGGCATGCAGCTTGGGCCCGGCCATCGAGCCGGAGCGGTCCAGCACGATCGACAGGTTGAGCGGCGTGCGGTTGGCGGCCGAGGGTGCGTCGCCCTGGATTTTGAGCAGGGCTCGAACTACATATCCGCCCACCACATGGGATTCCTGGTCCAACAGAAGTGTCGTGTTCATGGCCGTCTCTCGATTGGAAATCCAACGTTAACCGAGGGGTCTGACAGCTTGGAGCTACAGTATTTCGGGATGAAATTCTTTTCGTTTGCTCTCGTCCTGGTCGCGGCACTGATCACGGCTTGTTCCGGCAATGGCGGCGGCATTACCGGGCCGCCACCGGTCGTTGAGCCGGATACGGCGGTGCCGCCGTTACAGCGGGAAATGCGCGGCCTCTGGATCGCTACCGTGGCCAACATCGATTGGCCGAGCAGCAGAACGCTCACGGCCGAACAGCAGCAAGCCGAGCTGATCGACATTCTCACGCGCGCCGCCAGCAGCGGTATCAATGCCATTGTCCTGCACGTGCGTCCCGCAGCCGACGCGCTCTACGAGTCCTCGCTCGAGCCGTGGGGCGTGATGCTGACGGGCAGGCAGGGCAGCCACCCCGGCTATGATCCGCTTGCCTTTGCGATCCGCGAGGCGCATGCACGGGGCTTGGAGCTGCACGCGTGGATCAACCCGTTCCGTGCCGGCAATACCCGCGACACCGCGCAGCTGGCAGCCTCACACGTCTTCCATGCGCGGCGGGATTGGGTGCGCATATACGGCAGCAATCTGTGGCTGGATCCGGGCGAGCCCGCGGCGCAGGAACACTCGCTGCGCGTCATCAAGGACATCGTTGCGCGCTACGACCTCGACGCCATCCACGCGGACGACTACTTCTATCCGTATGTGGAGAGAGACGCCGCGAATGTGCCGATTCCGTTTCCCGACGACGCTACTTTTGCGCAGTACGGCGCCGGCAGCGCGCGCGACGATTGGCGGCGCGCCAACATCGACCGCTTCGTCGAGCGCATGTACCGGGAGGTCCATGCGATCAAGCCGACACTGAAGGTGGGCATCTCGCCGTTCGGTATCTGGCGGCCGGGCAATCCACCGGGTGTGCAGGGACTCGACGCGTACGCTTCCATCTACGCGGATTCGAGGAAGTGGCTTCAGGAAGGATGGGTCGATTACCTCGCGCCGCAGCTGTATTGGGCGATTGCCGCGCCCCAGCAGAGTTTTCCCGCGCTGCTCGACTGGTGGCTCGCCCAAAACCCGAAGGGCCGTCATGTGTGGCCGGGCTTGGCCGCCTATCGCGTGGACAACGGCACGTCATCGGCATTCTCGTCGTCAGAGATTCCGAATCAGATTCGGCTCACGCGAGACCGCAATGCGCGCGGCCAGCTGCTGTACAACACAACCTGGACGTTGAAACAGAGGAGCGGACAGCTGGCAGGCTTATTGGCGGCGGACGTCTACAAGGACGCGGCGGTCATCCCGGCAACATCGTGGCTGGATGGCAGCGCGCCCGCAGCGCCTACTTTGACTCTGTCCGAGTCCACCATCCAGATCACTGCCGCGCCGGGCGAAGACCCACGGTGGTGGATCATTCGAGTGCGTTCGGCCGGTCAATGGAGAACGCGCGTACAGTTCGGCACCCAGCGTTCGCTCTCGATCGACGCTGGCACCGACCGCGTGCTCGTGTTTGCCGCGGACGCAGTGATGAATCTCAGCGCGCCTGCGGAGTGGCGTCGTCGCCCGATTGCTTGACCGCCGGGCACTTGACCATTCCCGATGTGCCATATACCATATATGGCATGTCGGACGAAATCACAAAAACCACCGTCTATTTGCCTGCGGCGGAGTATCGGCGGCTGAAGGCGCTCGCTGAGGCGGAAGGCCGCTCGACCGCCGAGCTGTTGCGCGAGGCTGTGCGGGAATACGCGCAGAAGCGGGCGGCAGCGGCGCGGCCGCGTTCGATCGGCGCGTTCCGCAGCGGACGCGCAGACCTCTCGGAGCGAGCCGACGAATTGCTGAACGGCTTCGGGGAGTGACGAAGCGAGTGCCGGCGTGATCGTCGCCGATACCAGTGGCATGCTGGCATTGTTCGACGCGGCTGACCAGCACCACCAAGCCCTGCTCAGCTGGTACGAAGTGGATCCGGACGGTTGGGTGCTGCCATGGGCGGTTCTGCCCGAACTGGATTACATGCTGATGCGCATCGACGCGCGCGCGGAGCTCGCGTTCGTGCGCGACCTCGCGGATGCGAGATACGTAATCGAATGGGGTGAGCCGCGTGACTTGGCCCGCGCCAGGGAGCTGTGCGGGCGCTATCGCGCGCTACAGCTCGGGCTGGTCGACGCGGTGGTCATGGCCATTGCGGAACGGCTCAAGGCCGACGCAATCGCGACCCTGGACCTGCGCCACTTTGGCACGGTAAAACTGGTCACTTCACCGCTGCTGCTGCCGCGCGACGGCTGAAGCGCTGCTAACCTGGTGATGGGTATCATCGCGCTGCTCGGCACAATGCTGCTGCTGAAGATCTTCTGGCCTTGAGCTACTCGAAGGTCTAGCCGGCCGCGCATGAGCTTCGCATTCTTCCCGCCATGCGAACTCAATATCTTCTTCCCGCTCTCGCGCTCGCCGCGCCGCTCGCGGCCCAAACACCCGACACCGTCACCGCGGCCGACTACGCGCGCGCCGAACAATTCCTCGGCCAGAACGCGACGCCGCTCGTGACCGGCCTGGTCTCGCCGCCCACCTGGCTCGACGACGGCCGCTTCTGGTACCGCGTCCAGACGCCGAACGGCTGGGAGTTCTTCATTGTCGACGTCGCGAAACGCACCCGCACCGCCGCCTTCGACCAGCCGCGCCTCGCCCGCGCGATCGGCGCGCTCACGCGCGCGACGGTGCCGCCGTACCAGCTGCCGTTCGAGCGCTTCGACCTGTCCAAGGACTCGCGGCAGCTGAACGTCGTCGCGGGCACCCGCCGGCTGCAATGCGACCTGCAGGCCTACACCTGCACGCCGCTGGACACGATACCGAGCGCGCGGCAGGAGCCGCCGCACTCGATCGTCTCGCCGGACGGCACGCGCGCGGCCTTCATCCGCGATCACAACCTGTGGGTCAAGGACCTGCGCACCGGCGCCGGGACGCAGCTCACGACCGAGGGCGTCGAAGACTACGGCTACGCGACCAACAACGCCGGCTGGATCCGGAGCGACGAGCCCGTGCTCTCGTGGTCGCCGGACGCGCGCACGATCGCGACCTTCCAGCACGACCAGCGCGGCACCGCCATGATGTACCTGGCCAGCACCAACGTCGGCGCGCCGGAGCTCGAGGCCTGGCATTACCCGCTGCCCGGCGACAGCGTCATCTTCCGCATCCGGCGCGTCTTTGTCGACGTCGAAAGTCAGCGCGTCATTCCATTCCAGATGCCGGTGGATCAGCACCGCTCGACCATCTGCGACCACATCTCCTGCAACGGCGACTACACCGACACCGAGTGGTTGCCGGACGGATCCGCGCTCGCGTTCGTGTCCGTGTCGCGCGACCACAAGCAGGCAACGTTCCGCATCGCCGATGCGACGACCGGCGCGGTGCGCACCGTCATGCAGGAGACCTCGCCGACGCAGTTCGAGTCCGGCATCGCGCCCGTCGGCACCGTCAACTGGCGCGTGCTGCCCGAGACGAACGAGCTGCTCTGGTGGTCGCAGCGCGATGATTGGGGGCATCTCTATTTGTACGATCTGCAGAGCGGCGCGCTGAAGCGCCAAATTACGAAGGGTGCCTGGAACATTGCGGACGTCGAGAAGGTGACGAAGGACGACATTTACGTGACCGGCGCAGGACTCGAGAGCGGGCGCGATCCGTACTTCGTGCACTTCTACAAGGTGTCGAAGAACAAGGGCAAGGTGACGCTCCTCACACCCGAGAACGCGACGCACTCCGTGAACCTTGCGCCGGATGCGTCATACTTTGTCGATACGTATTCGACGCCGGCCACGCCACCGATCACGGTCGTGCGCGACATGAGCGGCGGGCGGCTCATGACGCTCGAGCGAGGCGATGTGTCGCGGCTGGTGGCGCAGGGGTGGCAGCCGCCGGCGCCCATCGTCGTCAAGGCGCGCGACGGCAAGACGGACCTGTACGGTCTGATGTACACGCCATCGCAGATGGACTCGACGAAGCAGTACCCGATCATCAACTACATTTATCCGGGCCCGCAGACCGGCAGTGTGCGCGGTCGCAACTTTGTCGCCGCGCGAGGTGATAATCAGGCGCTCGCGGAGCTGGGGTTCGTCGTCGTCGAAATCGACGGCATGGGCACGCCGTGGCGCTCGAAGAGTTTCCAGGACGCCTATTACGGCAAGATGATCGACAACACGATTCCGGATCAGGTCACGGGCATGCAGCAGCTCGCGCAGCGGTATCGTTTCATCGACATCGAGCGCGCCGGTATCTGGGGGCATTCGGGTGGCGGCTTCGCGACCGCGGCGGCCATGTTCACGTATCCGGATTTCTTCGAGGTCGGCATCTCGGAGTCGGGCAATCACGACAACCGCAACTACGAGGACGACTGGGGCGAACGCTATCAGGGACTGATGAATACGCCCGCGGATTCGGCCGCGTATGCCGCGCAGGCCACGCAGGCGGTCGCGAAGAACCTCAAGGGCAAGCTGCTGCTCGCCCATGGCGGCATGGATGACAACGTGCCGCCCTACAACACGTATCTGGTCGTCGATGCGCTGATCAGAGCGAACAAGGATTTCGATCTGCTGATCCTGCCGAACGCGCGCCACGGCTACGGCGAGCAGTCGGATTACATGATGCGGCGGCGCTGGGATTATTTCGTGGAGCACCTCATGGGCGCGCCGCCGCCGGCGCGCTGACGCGGCGTAGAGGGGTAGGGGCGAAGCCCTTTGGACGCGAATGACTATGGCAATGGCGCAATCCAGCACCGTTTGCGTCGCGTGATCGCCAATGAAGCGGTATGCCCGCAGCTCCTCTTTCGACGCGAAGGCGTAGATTTGCAGCTGGCCACCTACGATCAGCGCATGCGCGACGCCGCAAAGAAGCTAAAGATTCCGCTATACGCGCGAATCCAGGTCGGTCACGCCGCCCCGCCGCCTCGCCCTCGGAACACGCTGACCAGCCAGCCGATTACAGCGACGATCACCACCACAATGACTATGCCGATCAGCAGACCCGCCTGAAAGATGTCGCCGATCAGCTCGCAGCCGGCCAGCAGCAGTGACCCGAGCAGCAGGATTGGAAGACGTCGCATACACCGCTCCCACAGCAAGGCTCGGGCCGAACTCCTTGATTTGGACCCGAGCGGAGACAATCGTGTGGATGCGCAGCATCCACCCTCTCTCCAGGCGAGGCAGCCATGTCGAACCGAATGTGGCGGGTCGCGATCGGCGTTTTCGTAGTCGGGCTCGTTTTCGATTTCCTGATCTACCGGATCCTGCTGGGCGGCAGCCTGGCCAGCGACGTCGCGCTGCGGCCGCTGGAGGAGGGGCCCTGGCCCAAGCTGGTCATTGGTGAGCTGATCTTCGCGATCGCGCTGGCCTGGATCTACCAGATAGGCCTGAGCTCGGCGCCCGCGCTCGGCCAGGGGCTGCGCTTCGGTTTGGCCATGGCGTTCCTGTTCGCGGCCGGCGGCGGCCTGCAGCTCGCGCCGCTGGTGCCGGCCAGCGAGTTCATCATCATCGGCGGCATCGTCGCCAATGCGATCAAGGTGCTGGGGCAGGGGGTCACCGCGAGCCTGCTTGCCTGAAGCATGAGATTTCTGCTGTACGCATTCGCCATCGTCCTGCTGATCGGCGGTGTGCAGGTCGTCGATTACTTGACGACGCGGCCGTATTTCGAGTCGGAAGGTGTGGACCGCGTCGTCACGCTGGACGTGATCAATCGCTTTGAGGCTGGCGACACAATCGAAATCGGCGGCCGCACGGTCGTGCTCGAGCACGTGCCGGCCGCGCTCGTCACCACGCACATCCTGCTGTACCTCGCGTTCTGGCTGATCGCGGCGCTGCTGCTGTGGACGCGGCCGCACGATCCGCTCGTGCGGCTGCTCGCGTTTACGATTCTCGCGCTCACGGCCGGGAATTTCTTCCGCCCGATCACCGACATGCCGCTCGACACGACACGCGGCATGCTGCTCCAGCAGATCTGCGCGCTCGGCCGTTTCCTCGGCCCCGCACTGCTCGTGAATTTCGCGCTCGTGTTCCCGCGCCGGACGCTGCCGCCGAAAGCGGTAACGCGCATTCGCGCGTTCGCGTTCGGCATCCCATTCGCCCTGTATCTGGTCGAGCAGTACGTGCTGCTGCGCGGCGCGCGCTATCTTCTCTACGACGGCGTGCTCGCCACCATCCGGTACTGGGACATCCGGTTCTGGGTGTTCATCGCCGCGTGGGCGGCCTGCGGCGCGCTGCTGCTGGGCGCGTACAAGCAGCTGCCGGAGAAGCGCGAGCGCGACCAGCTGAAGTGGATCATGTGGAGCGTGCTGTTCGCGGCCTGCGCGGATGCGGTGATCGTCGCGATCGCGCTGTACGGCGCCGGCC
>JBQTJO010000334.1:0-4938 GCA_052387015.1 Gemmatimonadota bacterium | reverse complement strand
TTATCCCTCTTATCCCTCTTATCGCTCTTATCCCTCTTATCCCTCTTATCCCTCTTATCCCTCTTATCCCTCTTATCCCTCTTATCCCTCTTATCCCTCTTATCCCTCTTATCCCTCTTATCCCTCTTATCGCTCTTATCGCTCTTATCGCTCTTATCGCCCTTATCGCTCCGATCGCATCATCGCCTAGTCCGGCAGCACGCGTTGCGCGGTGGTAAAGACGCCGCGCAACCGAACCTCCAGCTCCTGATCGCCACAAAGATCGTTCACGTCGACGCCGCCGTTGCTCAATGCGGAGTGCACGATATGCGGGCCGCCGAGCGAGATCGCGACGTGGCTGACGCGCGCGGGGGTTTCCGAGAAGAACAGCAGGTCGCCGGGATTCAGGTTCTCGAAATCGGCCGCGACCTCGATCTTCTCGCCGATACGCGACTGCTGATACGAATCGCGCGGCAGCGCGATGCCGTGCAGCCAGAAGACCGCCTGCACCAGACCCGAGCAGTCCACGCCCGCCATGGTCACGCCCCCCCACAGGTAGGGCGCACCGATCCAGCGGCGCGCGGTGCGCGTCACGCTGTCGCCGCGCGCGGGAAACCAGTCGGCCAGCCGGTCGACGTCGACGACTTCGCCCGCGCCGATGCTGCCGCGTCGGCCGTCCGGCAGCTCGAACTGCTCGGGGCCGAGGCGCACGACGCGCGCGCCCCAAGGCAGACGCGCGAATACGCGGCCGGCGTCATCGAGCAGCTCCGAGCCGAGCGAGACGACCGGCTCGCCGCGCGTGCCGCGCTCCCAGGCATACGCCCAGTCGCGCGAGCCGAACTGCAGGTAACCTGCGTGCACCCAGCCGACGTAGCCGTCTTCGAGGCGCACGCGGCACCAAGCCCCGTTCCGCTCGAGTGGGTCGACGCGCTCGCCGAGCACGGCCTGCGTGATCTGCGGCGCGGGCAGGTCCGAATCGGCGTAAACCGGCGCCAGCGCCGCGCTCACCACGGCATGTTTATTCATGTGGTTTCGGGTTCAGGCTCTGAGAATGGCGATCGCGAGTTTCTGGATCCGTAGCAGATACAGCGACTCCGGCGTACCCGCCTGCAGCGCGCGCGCGTAGTAGCGCCTGCAGTCATGGCATTCGAGCTCGTGCGCGAGCGCGTGGCGCGCCAGGCGGCGCGCTTCCAGGATGTCGCCGCAGCGCGGGCAGCTCGCGCCGTCCGGTGCGCTGAGGCGTACTTCGATCTGCTTGCGTTCGCGCGCCGTGAAGGGGCGCCAGATCTGACCAGTCTCGGGTGGCATTCTGACTCCAGGCTTTACTACGCTGCTGCTGGCATAAGCAAGCACTATTCCCCGGCCGCAACCGGCGCGTGCTCGAAGCGCAGCCGGGCCGAGTTCAATCGGCGGCGCAGCTCGAAATCCGACATCGTGCGCAGCGTCCGTGCGGCCGTGGCCGGCGTCTGCCAGCGCACCTCCGGCACCGGATAGACGCGCTGCGCATCGTCCTCGCGGTGAAAGACCAGATACCACGTGCCGTGATGACGCGGCGTGTCTTCCTGCCGCGCGGTCGCGACCCAGCTCTGTCCGTTCTCGTCTGAAAAGCGTTTCATCCCTTCATTCTCACCAACTCGCAGTACTTGCGCCAGAGTGTATTTCAGCGCAGGCTACACGCCACCCGACCCGGAGGCCGAAACCCATGTGGCAAGCGCTTTCGCAGCGCCTCGAGGAAGGCATCGGCCAAATCTATCTGTTCCTGCCGCGCCTGCTCGCAGCCATTGGCATTCTCATGGCGGGCTTCGCCATCGCGAAAATGGTGGAGCGCGCGACCGATCTCGCGCTGCACAAGATCGGCTTCGACCGCTGGATGAGCGAAGGCGGCGTGACGGAGGCGCTCGAGCGCGCCGGCACGCGGCTGGATCCGTCGTCGGTGCTCGCGAAGCTGGTCTTCTGGACGGTCATGCTGCTGGTCATCCTGCTCGCCGCCGACGCGCTCGGCGTGCAGGCGGTCAACACGCTGTTCGCCGAGCTGGTCGCTTACATTCCGAACGTGATCGCCGCGGTCATCGTGCTCGTGCTGGGCATCCTGATCGGCGAGTTCGTGAAGGATCTCGTGCTCGCGAGCGCGGGTGGACTGCCGGGCGGCCCGACCCTCGGGCGCGCGGCCAAGGCGGCTATCATTCTGCTGGCCGTGTTCATGGCGCTCGAGCAGCTCGACATCGCGCAGGACATTGTGCTCGTCTTCTTCATTGCGGTGGTCGGCGCGGGTGCGCTGGCGGCAGGTATCGCGTTCGGGTTGGGCGGCCGCGAGATCGCGGCCGAAGTGTCGCGGCAGTGGTACGATCGGATGCGGCAGGCGAACGATGCGGTGCGCGAGCGGCACGAGCATGCCAGCGCGACGCACGGTCAGCTCACACCGCCCTCTCCGCCGGCGGACATTGGCAATCCGCCGCCGAACGAGATTCGGGAGTAGCTACTTCCAGCTGGCGCGCACCGTATCGCCTTCGCGCAGCGCGTCGATCAGCTCCTGAATCGTAGCGTTCGCGAGCCAGCCGGACGGCCGGTACGTGATGCGCTGTACCGAGCCCGGCGGCGTCGTGTCGAACTGAATGACTTCCCAGCCGGTACGCGTCTGGATGACGGTGCGCTCTTCCAGTCCGTCGTGAATCCTGGCCGTCCAACTCTTGCCGTCTTCGCCAGTGAACGTCCGCATGCTCATGACCTCTGCCCCCGCATCAGGGTTCCCGGCCAATCTACTTTCGCGTGGGCGGCTTTGCCAGAGACTTACAGCCCCAGGATGTTGTAGCCGCAGTCGACGTAGATGACTTCGCCGGTGATCGCGCCACCCATGTCGCTACACAGGAACATGGCTGTATTGGCGACGTCGTCCTGCGTCACGTTCCTGCGCAGCGGCGCCTTTTCTTCGACCACGTGCAGAATGTTCTTGAAACCCCTGATGCCGGAGGCGGCCAGCGTCTTGATCGGACCGGCGCTGATCGCATTGACGCGGATCCGCTCGGGTCCGAGATCCGCAGCCAGATAGCGCACGCTCGCCTCGAGTGCCGCCTTCGCAACGCCCATGACGTTGTAGCCGGCCACGACTTTGTCCGAGCCGTAGTACGTCAGCGTGACCATGCTGCCGCCGTTCTCCTTCATGAGCGGCGCCGCGCGGCGCGCCAGCGCAACCAGCGAGTACGCGCTGATGTCCAGCGCGGTCTTGAATCCCTCCCGGCGGGTGTCGACGTAGCGGCCTTCGAGATCCTCGCGGTTCGCGAACGCGACCGCGTGGATCAGCACGTCCACGCCGCCCCATTTCTCGTTTAGAGCGCTGAAGACGTCATCGATCTGCTGGTCGTCCGTGACATCGCACGGCAGGATCAGATCGGCGCCCACGCTCTCGGCGAGCGGGCGCACCCGCTTCTCGAGCACTTCGCCGGCATAAGTAAACGCGAGGCGTGCGCCCTGCTTGTGCATCGCATTGGCAATGGCCCAGGCGATGCTGCGCTCGTTGGCGACGCCGAATACGACGACTCTCTTGTCTTCGAACATTACGTTCACTCGAACATGTCGAACGCACTCTCGACATCCCGCTGCGAGTAGACGCGGAACGCGACCAGCGTCTGGGTGCGGTCGATGCCCTGCACTTTCGCGAAGTGCTCGGTAACGACCGTCGCGATGCGCTCCCACTCGGGCACGCGCAGAATCGCGACCAGGTCCCATTCACCGGAGACCGAGTAGACCTCCGCAACGCCATCGATGTCCGCGATGGCCTGTGCCGCGGCTGGAATGTGCTCGCGCTGCGCGCGTATCATGACGACGGCGGCGACCATGGCGCCTCCTGGCGGTGCCGAGTTGCAGCGAACCTAGTATCTTGCGCCGCCATGATCAACGCCGCACCCGCCGCGCCGAGTGAACACCCGTATGCCGCCCACGCGGCGTTGCTGGCAATGGCGCTCATCTGGGGCGTCAACTTCACGGCTTCGAAGCTCGCGCTCGAGCAGCTGTCGCCGCTCGCGTTCAATGCGCTGCGCTTTCCGATGGCCGCGCTGCTGCTCCTGGTCGTGCTGCGCCGCGCCGGCCCGATCGAGCTGCCGGCGCGCTCGGAGCTGCCGCGCGTGATCGCGCTCGGGCTGTTCGGCAATCTGCTCTACCAGCTCTGCTTCATTTTCGGCCTCGACCGCACGTCGGCCGCCAACGCGAGCCTGCTGCTGGCCGGTACCCCGGTCGTGACCGCGGTCATGACCGCCGCGCTCGGCCAGGAGCGGATTCGCGCGCCGGTCTGGTTCGGCGTCGTCGCAACTACCGCGGGCGTGGCGCTGATCGTGCTCGGCTCCGCGCGCGTGGCGCCGGAGGGCACGCTGACCGGCAATCTGCTGATGCTGGGCGCCATCGTGATGTGGACGTTCTATACGGTGGGCGGCAAACCGCTGGTGGATCGGCATGGCCCGGTCGCGGTCACGGCCTGGACGCTCTGGATCGGCTCGGCCGGACTGCTGCTCGCCGGTGTGCCGGATCTGCTGCGCGTCGATTTCCGTGCGCTCTCGCTGCTGACTTGGGCCTGCGTCGGCTACGCGGGCATCCTGAGCATCGGCATCGCCTACATGTTCTACTACTACGGCGTGAGTCGGCTCGGCAACGCACGCACCGGCGCCTACTCGAACCTGGTGCCGGTCTTCGCGCTGCTGGCGGCCTGGCTCTGGCTCGCCCAGCCGCCGCGCCTCTTTCAGCTCATTGGCGCCGCCGTCATCCTGGGCGGTGTGACGGTCGCGCAATACGGGACTGCGCTACGGAAAGGCGCTACGGGACTGCGCTACGGGACTGCGCAATACGGGACTGCGCTACGGGACTGCGCAATACGGGACTGCGCTACGGGACTGCGCTACGGGACTGCGCTACGGGACTGCGCTACGGGACTGCGCTACGGGACTGCGCTACGGGACTGCGCCTATCGGTAGC
>JBQTJO010000333.1:0-4830 GCA_052387015.1 Gemmatimonadota bacterium | reverse complement strand
TGCTGGTGTTTGCGGCGATCGCCTTCGCGGGGGCCGGCGTGGCGCACGCCGTGGCGCGCGCACGTGAGCTGGCGGAGGGCGACCTCGACATCGGCATGCGAGCCGTTTGCCTCCTCCTGATCGGCTTCGGCGGCATCTGCACCTTCGTGGCCGTGGGGTTCGCGGGCGTGCTGGCGTTCGGCAGCGTGATTGCCTGGGCCAGCTACGTTGTCGCCGCCCAGCGCGTCGGTGTCTTCCAGCTATATTCGGGCGATGATCATCGTCGCTCCGACTTCCTGCAAAGGAACCCACTCGGCCGCTGAAGCGGCGCGCGCGAGACGAGCTGCCCCGATTGCTGGCGCCATAACCCGAGCGTAGTTTGCGCGCATGGCGAACACGACCGATCTGATGGATAAGCTCGTCTCGCTCTGCAAGCGGCGCGGCTTCGTCTTTCAGTCTTCCGAAATTTACGGCGGCACCGGCTCGGTCTGGGATTACGGTCCGCTCGGTGTCGAGCTAAAAAACAACATCAAACAGCTGTGGTGGCGTTCACTGGTGCACGAGCGCGCTGACATCGAGGGCATCGATGCCGCGATTCTCATGCATCCGAAGGTGTGGGAGGCGAGCGGACACGTAGCCGGGTTTACGGATCCGCTGATCGAGTGCGCGAATTGTCATCGCCGCTTCCGCGCCGACCATCCCGACCTGGCCGGCCGGAATCAGTGCCCCGTGTGCGGCGCGAAGAACTCGTTCGGCGAGCCGCGCATGTTCAACCTGATGTTCAAGACTTTCATGGGGCCGCTCGAGGAGTCGGCCGCGGTCGTCTACCTGCGGCCGGAAACCGCGCAAGGCATCTACGTCAACTTCCAGAACGTGCTGCAGAGCAGCCGCCAGCGCATTCCCTTCGGCATTGCCCAGATCGGCAAGGCGTTCCGCAACGAGATCACGCCCGGCAACTTCATCTTTCGCACGCGCGAATTCGAGCAGATGGAGATGCAGTTCTTCGTACAGCCGGGCAAGGACGACGAATGGCTGTCGTACTGGAAGGAAGCACGCATGCAGTGGGTGCTGCAGCTCGGCATTGGCAAGGAAAAGCTCCGCTTCCAGCAGCACGCGTTCGAAGAGCTGGCACATTACGCGAAGGACGCGTACGACATCCAGTACGAGATGCCGTTCGGGTGGCAGGAATTCGAGGGTATCCACAACCGCACCGACTTCGATCTCAAGCGACACCAGGAGTACTCGGGCAAGAAGCTAGAGTACGTCGATCCGGTGAACCGGGAGAAGCGTTACCTGCCCTACATCATCGAGACGTCGGCGGGCGCGGACCGCACCACGCTGGTCGTCATGATGGATGCGTACCGGGAGGAGAAGCTGGAGGCCGAGCCGCGCGTGGTCATGGGTTTTCATCCGCGCATCGCGCCGATCAAGGCGGCGATCTTCCCGCTCGTGAACAAGGAGGGCATGCCGGAGTTCGCGCAGCGGCTGCACGATGAGCTGAAGCGCACGAGCATTCCCGCCCAGTACGACGACAGCGGCTCGATTGGCAAGCGCTACCGGCGGCAGGACGAGACCGGCACGCCGTTCTGCTTCACGGTCGATGGCCAGTCGGGCTCGGACCAGACGGTTACGGTGCGCGACCGCGACACACTCAGGCAGGAGCGCATCGCGGCCTCGCGGGTGGTCGAATACGTGCGCGAGCGGATCGCGTCGTGAATGCGTTTCGCCGAATTCGAGAGCGCGGCTCGCGCTCTCTGGGACGAGATTCCCGACGAGTACAAGCAGGGTGTGGACGGCCTGGTCGTCGATCGAGCGAGCGCGACGCACCCCGAACACCCTGACGTCTACACGCTGGGCGAATGTGTGACGGAAGACTATCCGTCACAGTACGGCGGTCCGGATACGATCCGGTCCGCCGTTGTGCTCTACTACGGTTCCTTTCGCGCGCTCGCGCGCACAGACCATGGGTTCGATTGGCGCGGCGAGATTCACGAGACCCTCATGCACGAGCTGCAGCACCATCTCGAATCGCTGGCGACAGAGGATACCCTCGAGGACTTCGACTACGCCGTGGATGAGAACTTCAAGCGTGTGCAGGGCGCTGCCTTCGACCCGCTCTTCTACCGCGCGGGCATGCCGCTGGAGTCGGGTGTGTACGCCGTCGAGTCGGACATTTTCTTCGAGATCGTCACCGCGGATCCGGCGCCGCTCTCCTTCCGCTTCGAGTGGGAGGCTGTGCAGTATCGGGTCATGCTGCCGGCGAGCGGGGCGGACGTGAGCTACGTCTACATCGAGAACGCACCGGACGCCGAGCATGGGGACTTGTGCGTCGTCCGGGTCATGAAGCGCGGCGCGCTCGCAACCTTGCGTGCCGTGATGCGGGGTGGCACGAGCGTCGAGGAGACCAGCGCGCGCGCGGAGGTGCTGGCTTGAGCGCGCGCGCACACCCGTACGACCTCGTGTTCGCCACCGACCAACTGGCAGCAACGACCTTCCCCGCGATTCGGCTGGAGGCGGAGGCGCGCGGCGTCGATACGCGCGCGCGCGAGCCGCTGCTGCTGCTGGAAGGAATGGGCGCGCTGATGCGCTCGCTGCTGCCGCCGGCCGCCGGCGCGCCGGCGTACTCGCAGTTCGCCGCGATCGTGTATCACGCGTTCCAGTACTGGCTGGCCGGCAAGCAGACCTTCACCATCGACGAGAACACGCTGCGCGCTCTGCTGAGCGACACGACTCACGTGGGCGACTGGCAAATGACGGCGCCCGCGTCCGCCGGCTACGTGCAGCTGCCCCGCAACCTGGTGTTCGCACGCGTGCAGGAGACTGCGCCCGCCGAGGCCGCCGACGGCTTCTTTTTCGTCGCGCATGAGCGCCTGGAAGTTTTGCTGGTGCTCGGGCTGACGCCGAATCGCGCGGGCTACAGTGTGGCGGAGGCGGAGGCGGAGGCGGAGGCGGGAGCGGAGGCGGAGGCGGGAGTGGGCATGGGGGATGTGAAGGCGCGCGAGTCCGGAACGGATTTCGAGAACGTGCTGCCCGGAGGCGAAGGAAGGCTGTACGCGCTGACCAACACGCTCGAGGTGCTGAAACTGGCGGTGCGCTGTTTCTGGAGTCTTTCGAAATGACGTTCACGTGCACGTTCACGTTCACGTGTACGTGGACGGCCGACGTATCCGCTCGGGCCCATGCGTCCATGCGCGACTTGCGCCCCGTTCACGTCAACGTGCACGTGAACGTGAACGTGCACGTCCGTTAAGAGATGGATAAGCACGCTATCGCCCTCGTGCTGAAAGAGATCGGGACGCTGCTCGAGCTGCACGGCGAGAACCCGTTCAAGGCACGCGCGTTTCAGTCCGCGGCGCGCGCGGTCGAGCGCATCGATCAGGCTGTGGCTGCGCTCGCGCGGCAGGGCGAATTGGAGACGGTGCCGGGCATCGGGTCCGCGACGGCACGCGTCATCCGCGAGCTGATCGAGACCGGCACATCGAAGTACTACCTCGATCTGCGCGCACGCACACCCAGCGGCTTCTACGAATTGCTCGCGGTGCCGAAGCTCGGACCGAAAAAGATCCGGATTCTGCACGAGCAGCTCGGCATCGACTCGGTGGCTGACCTCGAGCGCGCCGCGCGCGCGGGGCGCATCGCGCAGCTCAAGGGCTTCGGCGGCCGGACGGAGGAGCTGCTGCTCGAGGGGGTTCGCTACGTACGCGGCACGCTGGGCCGGCGCCGGCTGGCCGAAGCGCTCGAGGTCGGGCCGCGCCTGCTCGGCTTCGTGGCGAGCCTGCCCGGTGTGATCGAGGCCGAGCTGGTTGGTGAGCTGCGCCGCCGGCTCGAGACGGTGGACGGCATCAGCATGGTCGCGGCGGTGCGGCCGGAGCATGTCGACGACGTTCTCGCCGCCTTCGTCGCGCTGCCCGGACTTTCGAACGCGCTTCGCACGGACTCGCATAGCGCGGTCGGTCGACTGTCGGACGGATTCAGCTTGCGGCTGCGCTGCTGCCCGCCGGCCGAGTTCGGGTGGAAGCTCATCCTGGAGACCGGCAGTCAGGAGCATGTGGCGCAATTGCGGGCGCAGGCAGGGGAGAGGGCGTGGGTGGGCGATGAGCGGGCGGTCTATCGAGGCCTGAAGCTCCCGTTCATCGAACCGGAGCTGCGCGAGAGCGGCGCCGAGGTCGAAGCGGCCCGCCGCGGGCTGCTGCCCGAGCTGGTGACGGTGAGCGATCTGCGCGGCTGTTTTCATTGCCACACCGTCCACAGTGACGGGCGCGCGACCGTCGAGGAGATGGCGCGCGCGGCGCAGCAGCGCAAATGGCGCTATCTGGGCATTTCGGATCACTCGCAGCACGCCTCGTACGCGGGTGGACTCCAGCGCGCCGGCATCGAGAGGCAGCACGCCGAGATCGACGAATGGAATGCGCGCAACGGTTCCAGGGTATGGCTGTTCAAGGGAATCGAGGCGGACATTCTGGCGGACGGCCGGCTCGACTACGAGGATGAGGCCGGCCTGCTCGACAGCTTCGATTTCGTGATCGGCTCGATTCATTCCTCCTTCGCGCTCGGCCAGGCCGCGCAAACCGAACGGTTGATCCGGGCAATGCAGAATCCGCATCTCACCTTCATCGGCCACATGACCGGCCGGCTGCTATTGTCACGTGCGGGGTACCCGGTAGATGTTGAGGCGGTGCTCGCAGCCGCCGCCGAGCTGGGTGTCGCGGTCGAGATCAATGCCGATCCGCGCCGCCTGGACCTCGATTGGCGGCACTGGCCGCGCGCAAAAACGCTGGGCGTTCGCTGCGCGATCAATCCGGACGCGCACTCGGCGCGCAGCCTGGACGTCGTCGCATACGGCGTGGACAT
>JBQTJO010000332.1:0-7208 GCA_052387015.1 Gemmatimonadota bacterium | reverse complement strand
GTCGGACTCGTGGCCTCGCAACAGGGCACGTGCTACAACCCGGAGATCGCGCGCGCCATCACAGGAGGCAGGGATGCAATCCGCTCGATCTGCGGCGTACGGCGCCGGGCGCCGCACTCCGGCACCGGCCGTCATCCGGTGCGCGCCCTGCCGTTCGAGATTGCGACGCGCAGTGTCGCGTCTGTCCTGTACTGACGAAAGTGACTGAGATGATCCTGGATCCGCAGATCGTAGGCGATATTGGCGCCATCAATCAAATGAAGCAGCTGATCGGCGAGCGGGAGCGCAACGCGCGCATCCTGGTGGTCGATGATGATGTCGCCGTGCTGCACACGCTCACCCAGATTCTGCGGCGCGCCGGGTTCGCGAACCTGCACGGCCTTGCGGAAGCCGGGCGGGTGATCGCGACCGTGCGCGGGCTCGAGCCCGATGTCGTACTGTTGGACCTGCACATGCCGGGCGCGAACGGGATCGACGTGATCTCGGAGATCAACGCGCACGCGGGCCCGTGCGGTTATCTGCCAGTGCTCGTGCTGACCGGAGATGCTTCGGTCAGCGCACGTGACGCCGCGCTGGCCGCCGGCGCGCGCGATTTTCTGACCAAACCGTACGAGACGACCGAGGTCGTCCTGCGCGTGCGCAACCTGGTCGAGACGCGTCTGCTCCAGACCGAGCTGCAGCGTCAGAATGAGCTGCTGCTGGAGCGCTTCACCGCGCGCACCGAAGAGCTGGAGGCGGCGAAGCTCGAGATTCTCGAGCGGCTCGCGCGGGCCAGCGATTTCCGCGACGAGTCGACCTACGCGCATACCGCGCGCGTCGGTGAGCTGGCCGCGCAGATCGCGCGCTGCATCGGTTTAGATGATACCGAAGTGGAGCAGCTGCGCGTGGCGGCGCGCCTGCACGACATCGGCAAGATCGGCCTGAGCGACTCCATTCTTCAGAAACCGGGGCCGCTGGTCCCGGCGGAGTTTGCCGCGCAGGAGATGCACACGGTCATCGGCGCCAACATTCTGGCGGGCAGCCGCTTCCCGATTCTGCGGTTGGCGGAAGAGATCGCCTTGACTCACCACGAAGCGTGGGATGGCAGCGGCTATCCGCGCGGTCTGGCCGGCGAGGAGATTCCGATCTCGGGGCGCATCGTCTCTGTCGCGGATGTTTTCGATGCGCTCACGCATGCGCGACCGTACAAGGAGGCGTGGTCGATCGAGCAGGCGGTTGCGGAGATCGAGGCGCAGAGCGGCACGAAGTTCGATCCGGCGGTGGCGGCGGCGTTCCTCGACGTGGCCGCCGCGACGCTGGTGCAGCGCTCAGCGGACCGGCAGCTGGATGCCGAGCTCGAGCTGGTCGGCCCGCACGCCGAGTCGCAGCGGGCGCGGATCGTACGGGATATCATCCGGGGTCGTGCCCTCGGGTAGGTCCACGATGAACAGCAGCACGCTGAGGATCAGTCCGATCTGTCCCGCCAGCAGCGCCAGCTGTGCGCGATCGTCGCGCCGCAGCACGTTCTGGTAGCGCGCCTCCAGCGCCGCGTCGGCATAGGCGTCATCGGGGCCTCGCATGCACGCGTTCGGCGTCGCCTCGCAGAGACGTTCGATTTGCTCGTACTCCCGGTCGGCCGCACGATTCTGCGTGAAGCCATAGGTGGCCGCTCCCGCCGACGCGACCAGTGTGCTCCACTTCGCGACCCGCGTCACCGACCAGCCTCGCACCTCGCGCACCGTGTCCTGCGCGCTCTCGAAGCGGACCGGCGCGCGTTGTGCGCATGCGGGCGCAGCCATCGCACCAATGGCACTTATCGCTCCAATCGCTCCAATCGCTCTAATCACTCTAATCACTCTAATCACTCTCATCGCAACTTCACGATCCGGCCGCGCAGCAGCGGCACATACAGCGCGCCCGCGCGCACGGCGATCGGCCCCGCGATCGAGTCGTTGAACCTGTGCTGCGCGACCACGGTTCCGGCCAGGTCGGTGACCAGCACCGTGCCGTTGACCGTGCCGATCACGTAACGGTCACGCGCCAGTGTGAACGAGCTGGTCACGGCCATATCGAGATCCGCGACCTTCACCGCCTCCACACGTCCGGCATCCGCTCCCGCCTCCGCCTCCGCCTCAGCCTCCGCCTCCGTCACACGCCAAAGCTCGCCCGCGCGGTTCAGCACGTGAATCGCGCCATCACGCGCGATCACCGGCGCCGCAAGAATCGGCGCGCCGGTGTCGACGCGCCAGCGGGCTTGCAGTGAGGCGGCATCGACGCCCAGCACGATGCCCGCGTGCGTCGCCAGGACGAGCAGGCCGCCGCTGGTGGCGACCGGCGCCGAGACCGAACTCTCAATGTGTCCGCGGCCGAGCATCGCGCCATCCTTTTTCGACACGCGGTAGAGCGTGTCGAGCGTGGTCACGATGATGAGCGCGTCGCCGTGGCTGACCGGTGTAGCGGCGGCCGCTCCGCGCACACTGCCGCGCCACAGCTGCTCGCCATCTTCAGAGCGCAGCGCGTAGACGCGGCCTGCGTCGGTTGCCACGTACACGATGCCGCCCTCGAGCAGCGGGCTGTGGCGCGCGGGTCCAATGTCCTTGCGCCAGACGCGGCGGCCGCGCTCGAGGTCACGCGCGTGAATGCGGCCGTTCCACTCGGTCGTCGTCATGAAGAGCGTGCGGCCGCTGCGCACCAGGTCGCTCGCGATCTCGCCTTCGAGCCGCTGGTCCCAGTAGCGCCGTCCCGTGCGCGTGCCATAGGCGAGCAGCTGACGATTGGTCGTGCCGACGAACAGGGCCGAGTCCGTCACCAGAATGCTCGAGCGCAGGCCGCTGCCCGCGTCGATGTCCCACGCGACCTCCAGCGTCGCCGGCACGCTTTCATTCTCGAATGCGGCACGCCGCGCATTGCCGAGCGGTGTCGGCCACGTGCTCTCACCGCCGGGCGCAATTACGGGGAGCGGCGATGGGCCGCAGTTTGCGATGAGAGCGATAAGAGCGATGAGAGCGATGGGAGCGATGGGAGCGATGAGAGCGATGGGAGCGATAAGAGCGATAAGAGCGATGGCCCGATTGACCACCGTGCGGCCCCCATCTAGTTTCCGCGCCATGTCGGTCTTCAGCGAGATAAAACACCTCGGTCGATACGTTGATCAGACTGTCACCGTGCGCGGCTGGGTCCAAGCCACGCGCGCTCACGGCAAGGTGGCCTTCGTCGTGGTGCGCGATGGCACCGGCATCGTGCAATCCGTGCTGGTGCAGAAGCAGGTCGCGCCGGAGATCTGGGAGCGCTTCACCGCGCTCACGCTCGAGGCCAGCGTGCACGTGACCGGCTCGGTGCGCGCCGATGCGCGCGCGCCCGGCGGGTACGAGCTGACGATCAGCGATCTCGTGATCGTCGGCAAGAGCGTCGACTACCCGATCCAGCCGAAAGAGCACGGCATCGACTTCCTGCTCGATCACCGGCATCTCTGGCTGCGCTCCAACCAGCAGCGTGCCATCATGAGCGTGCGCAACGAGCTCATCAAGGCGATCCACGACTTCTTCTACGAGCGCGACTTCTACCGCATCGACACGCCCATCATCACGGGCGCGATCGGCGAAGGCGGCGCGGGCCTCTTCGAGATCGACTATTTCGAGCAGAAGGCCTATCTCGCGCAGACCGGCCAGCTCTACGGTGAAGCGGCCGCCGCCGCGCTCGGCAAGATCTACACGTTCGGCCCGACCTTCCGCGCCGAAAAGTCGAAGACGCGCAGACACCTGACCGAGTTCTGGATGCTGGAGCCCGAAGTCGCCTGGTACGACTCGGAGGACAACATGCGGCTCCAGGAAGATCTGGTCAGCTACCTCGTGGAACGCGCACTCGAGCGCTGTCGTGACGATCTGGCGCTGCTCGAGCGCGACACGGCGCCGCTCCAGAACGTGCGGCCGCCCTTCCCGCGCGTGCCCTACAGCACTGCGGTCAAAGCGCTGCAGGAGAAGGGGCACGCGGTCAAGTGGGGCGACGACCTGGGCGCGCCCGATGAAACAGCGCTCGCTGAAATGCACGACCGGCCGGTCTTCATCATCAACTATCCGAAGGAGGCGAAAGCCTTCTACATGAAGGAGAACCCGGAGGATCCGCGCACGGTTCTATGCGACGACCTGCTGGCGCCCGAAGGTTACGGCGAGATCATCGGCGGCAGCCAGCGCGAAGACGATCATGACCGGCTGCTGAAGCGCATCGCGGAAGCAGGGCTGCCGCTGGAGTCGTACACGTGGTATCTGGAGCTGCGCAAATACGGAACGTTTCCTCACTCCGGCTTCGGACTTGGATTGGAGCGGACGGTCGCGTGGATTACCGGCCGGCCGCACATCCGGGAATGCATACCGTTTCCGCGCACAATGTATCGGCTGTATCCGTAGTGTAGCTCCACATGGATTTCACCGATTTATACGGATTCCCCAGCAATGGCTGCTGATCCGAACGACCTCGGCATTCATGGCAGAACGGCGCAAGCGGCGCTGCGCCATATCTTTGCATATTGTGATCAAGAAGCTTGCATTCCGAGGGGGGGGGCAGTATCTTGTGAGTGCATTGCCGCGCTCTCGGTTTGCCTAATCCCCCAGGTCCCAGCGCGACGAGTGCTTCAGTAATCCACACCTGGTGCATGATGCCAAAGCTGCGCATGCACACTGTAATCCCAGATTGATCAACCTGAGTGCGGGCAGAACGCGACGCCCGAGGAGCATCGTGCGCCTAAGAATAACGCCGCGCAGCGCGCGGCTTATTGCAGGTCTGGTGATCGTCATTGCCGGAACCGCCGTGGCGCAGACGCTGCGCAGCTCTGATCGGCAAGTGAGTTTGCTAGGTCGTCCGTTGCCGGATCTGATGCTTCGCGATGTCACCGGTAAACGCGTTCGCTTAAGTGAACGCCTCAACGGCAGCCCAGCGATCTTGTACGTGATGACGGCTGAGGACTGCCTCAGCTGCGCACGGTATCCTTTCGAGCTCCGTCACTTTACCCACCGAGGGACGGGGCGAGTCGTGCTCGTGATGTCCGATTCAGACACGACGTATGCGAAAAATATTCTGGCAAGATATCGGATCAGTTCCTACGCTCTTCTAGACCCTGAGCGAAAACTGTCAATGCTGATTGGTGCCACCGCGAATCCAGCGGCGCTATTGCTCGACGCCGGCCGGCGCGTTCTTCTGATCGATACTCGATCTGCAACACGGTATGCGGAGTATCCTTTGAGTGAATGGTTTCCGGAGCTTTTCGCTGCGCTTTCCAGCCTGGAGAACGCAGCCACATCCCGCAACGGTTCGGTTGCGGAAACCTTTAACCAGAAGGAGGAGTAGTGAGTTATCGGAATCGGTTGTGGCGTGTAGTCGCGGGTATCACAGCTTGCGTGGGAGCATTAGTCGTATTCGCACCCGCGGGAGCGTCAGCCGCAAAGAGCCTCTACATTCTGGACTTCATTTGGTATGACAGTAACGGCAATAAGCACGTGGTCTGCGGCACCGAGGCCTGTGGTGGTGGGGACTGTTGTCCGGAATGACGTCAATGCTGCTACGCCGCCGATCCGGGTGGCATAGCAGCGCCGCTCTCAGGCGGTTAGCCGCTGGTGCAGGAGCAGGTGCTACCGCTGGTGCGCTCCTGATCAGCGGCGTGGCCTGCGAACGTCCGGCGCTTGTGCCGCGTACGCAATTCGAGGCTGTCTTCGAGCAGACGGGCAATACGGTCCTTCAGGAGCCAAACGGTTCCGTTGTTGGCGCGATCGCCGACGCGGACGTAGCTGATGGAGACCTTTACGTTGCGGACGCGATGCAGGGCGACATCAAAGCGTTTGCTACGTCTGGCGAAATCAAGCGAGTCATCGGACGGCGTGGAAACGGCCCAACGGAGCTCCAAATACCTGTCGCTGTGGCTGTTTTGCCGAACGGCAGAATTGCGGCTCTTGATCCGAAGCGGAAACGCTTAGTCTGGTACGATACCGCCGGCCGGTATATCCAAGGAGCACGCGTGGACCTCAACACCGCTGACGATCTTGCTTTCTGGGACGCAGAGAATGTGATCGTGATTGGCGGCTCACGCGGAGGGACTCTCGGCGTTTTGCTGCTTGACACCGCCGGCAGATCTTTAGCGTTCATGCGAATCCCTTCCGAGGCCACGACTACCGCGTTTCGGAAAGTCTCGGTATCCGCGGCTGGCAATTCGCTCTTTGCTATCCGCCGCGATTCATCGGCAGTATGGCGGGCGCAATCTGGAATATTGCGCTTCGATGCGTGGCAGCCGGGCCAAACACCCAAACATACCGTTTCATGGTCGCGGCGTCCGCTAAAGACCCGTAAAGATCTCGACACGTGGTACCGCAAGCAGACGTGGACGGATGGCGTACTGGCGGTGAACGACTCTCTAGCCATTGTGCGGTTTCTAAGCTTCCCGAACGATGTCCCGGTTTTTGAGCACATCATTCTTGGAACTGGTGCGGAGCGGCTCACATCCTCGCCCCTGCCTATTCAGGGGCGTGACAGAAAACGCTTCTGGTCTCTCACGCTCGCTGACGATGGCCGAGTGCATTTTCGCACGTTCACTGCCTCACGGCGATTCGCCCGGCACGGACGGTAACGAGCATGAGTTACGACGAGACTGATCTGGTGTTATCCTTTCCTGCCGGTCGCAACCGTCGCAAATCGCAGCGATCGCGGAGGACTGTGTCTCGGCGGCTGGTCGGTGCGCTCATCGTCCTCGCCTCGGCGCTGATGTTGTGCGTTCAGTCGAGCCTTGCGCAGACAGTTCGAGGGCGCGTCATCGAGGCCGGCATTGGACAGCCCCTGAGGGGCGTTTTCGTCGTGGTAATTGACACAACCGGGACGCAGCAAGGTGCTGTGCTGACGGACTCGATGGGGCGGTATGTCATTCCCATTTCGAGGGGCGGCAAAGTTGCCGTTCGTGCTGAATTGATTGGCCATCGCACTTATGAGTCAGGGTATTTCGACGCCACAGCCGGAGCGATTGAGGATATTGCGCTTGTTGTTGAAGCGATTGTAATCGAAGCTGTTGAGGCGAATGCGACTCAGCGTTGCATTACGCGACCGGAGTCCGCGGAGCAGACCATGCGGCTCTGGCATGAGGCTGCAAAGGCATTAAAGGTTGCGGCATGGGCCGAGAAGGAGCAGACGTTTCAGACCTATGCGAGCAGCTATACCCGCATGCTGGATCCCCACACTTTGGCGATTATCGACGA
>JBQTJO010000331.1:0-5683 GCA_052387015.1 Gemmatimonadota bacterium | reverse complement strand
CCGCGCGTCCGCGGCTGCGACGAGCGTCACATTGCAGAGCGGCGCCGCCCCGGCCTCGACCGGTGCGATGCCGAGGCAGGCGCCGGGCGCGACGTGCATTTCGCCGGTCGAATCGAGGTTCGGCACGCCGCGCACGTGAGCGGTCAGTGAAAATTTGCGAAGCACCGGCGCTCTGCGGTGCGCGTGCAGCAGGCGCGCAACGCGCGAGCGCAAACCGTCCGCGCCGACCACCAGCGGTGCGGCGAGGCTGACGCGCTCGCCAGCCATGTCGGCGCGCACACCGCGCACGGTGCCGTTGTCGCGCAGCAGCTCGGTCACACGTGGGCCGATCCGTACCTGTGCGCCGGCAGCGCACGCGGCCGCGAGCAGGATAGCGTCGAAGCGCTCGCGCGCGAGCGCGAGCGAAGGCTCCGCGCCGGGAAACGCGGAGGTAAACGATGGGCCACGCGTTGAGGCAATGGTCCACCCGCTCAGACGCGCCGGCTGGGCTGCGTTCAGGTCGTCCCAGACGCCGAGCCGCTTCAAGAGAGCGTTGGTGCCCGGGCTGATGCAGTCGCCGCACGCCTTCGGGCGCGGGAACGTGTGCCGCTCGAGCAGCTCGACGTCCAAACCGGCGCGCGCGAGCAGCAGGGCGGTGACGGAGCCGGCAGGACCACCGCCCACTACGATGACGTCGCGGCGGCGGCGGTTCATGAGCGCGGCTCCGCGACCAGCACGACACGCTGGAAGTAATGCGTGAACACGCGTGCCTTCAAGCCGGTCGCGTGCGCGAGGTCCCGCAGCTCGCGCGGCGTGAAGGCACGCAGCACCGAAAGCGGGGCGTCATGGCGCGTCAAACGGTTGGTCCGCCAGAGCGTCAGGGCCAGCAGGCGCGCTCCGAGATAATTGAGGCGCGTGCGCCGCAGCTCGTTGACGATGACCGCGCCCCGCGCGACGCGCGCCGCCTCGCGCATGACGCGCAGCAGCTGCTCCGCTTCGAAATGATGCAGCGTCAACGAGAGGGTCACGATGTCGAACGCTCCGGCCTCATAGGGCAGCGACAGTGCGTCCGCCGCCTCGATCGTGATCTCCGGGAACTGCGCGCACTGCCCGGCCGCGATCGCGCGCATCTGCGGGTGCACATCGGAGGCCACGATTTCGACGCTGCGGCCCTGTGTGCGCGCCCACTGCACGACGCGGCGCGGCAGATCCGCGGAGCCGGTGCCGATGTCGAGGATGCGCGTCCGGCCGCGGGTGGCGATCAGCGGCTCGAGATGAAGCAGCAGCGCGCGCGCGCCGCCCAGCCAGCGGTTCACGGCCGCGACGTGAGCCAGGCTCTGCTCCAGCTCGCGCGGGTCGTGGGCGGCCTCATCGAGCAGCTCGGGCGCGTGCTCGACGCGCGGCAGCGCGCTCACAAATCCGCCCGCGTATGCGGCAGCTCGGCCGGTTCGACGTGCACGACGACCTCGAGCGCTCCGACCGCCTGCGCGACGCGCCGCTCGACCTCATCCGCAATGACGTGTCCCTGCTGCACGTTCAGCCGGGGATCGACCGTGATGGTCAGCTCGACGAAGACTTCACTCTTGCGGCCGCGGGAACGCACCGCGAAGCAGTCGATTACACCCGGCGTAGCACGGGCAACGTCGCAGATCGCGCTCTCCTCGACCGCGCGCTCATCGACCAGGATGGGAACCGTGCGCCGAACGATGCGCCAGCCCGCACGCGCGATGACGCCCGCGATCAGAATGGTCACGAGCGCGTCCGCGCGCGCGTAGCCGGCGGCCACCAGAGCGATGCCGGTCAGCACCGCGATGGATGCGTACACGTCGGAGCGGGTGTGCGCGGCGTCGGCCAGCAGGATTTCGCTGTGATAGCGGTGACCGTAGTCCTCTTCGTAGCGCGCGACCACGAAGCTGATCACGGCGGACACGACCATCACGATCACGATGATCGGGGTCGCGCGCGGGAGTGGGCCGGAGCCGAACAGGCGCGCGACGGCGCCTTCCAGCAGCTGGAACACGGTGATCGACAGGAAGGCGACGATGGCGAGCGCACCCACCGTCTCGAACTTGCCGTGACCGTAGGGGTGCTCGGCATCGGGCGCCTTGGCCGCGACGCGCGCGACCCAGAGCGCGAGAATGTTGTTGGCGGCGTCGACGGAAGAATGGGCGGCATCGGCCAGCACGCTGAGCGAATGCGCGGATGCGCCCGCGATCGTTTTGGCGATTACGACTGAAGCGTTCGCGATCAGCGTCGCGACCAGGACGCGTCGCACGTCGCGCGCCCGCTGTTCGCGACTGGCCGCGACGATCACTGTGCGTTCCTCGCTTTGGAGAGGCGATCGGCCATTGCCTGGACCGATCGGCCGAGCGCGACTTCGTCGAGTGTGGCGACGCGACCGTCGCGGTAGAGCGCTCGTCCGGCCACCACCGTCATGATCACATCAACGCCACGCGCGGCATGGAACACGGCGTCGAGCGGTGCCGCGACCGGTACAGTGTGAGCGCGGTCCAGTGCGAGCACGCAGAAATCGGCGTCCTTGCCGGGCTCGAGCGAGCCGATGCGGTCGGCCATACCGAGAGCGCGCGCTGCTTCGATCGTCACCATGCGCAACAGCTGTTCACTGGGCAGCACCGAAGCGCTCTGGAGGCGCGCGCGCTGGAGCGCCTGCGCGATGTGCGCCTCTTCCAGCAGATCGATGCGATTGTTGCTGGCGACCGAGTCGGTGCCGATCGCGACGCGCACGCCGCGCTCGAGCGCCTCGACGATCGGAGCTATGCCGTGGCCGAGGCGAGCGTTGGCGACCGGGCAGTGCGCGATGGTGGCGCCCGCTTCGGCGAGCAGACGCAGGTCATCGGCCGAGAGCCGCACGCCATGAATGATGAGCGGTGCGCAGTCCAGCACGCCCGTGCGCGCCAGCAGCTCGATGGTCGAAGGGCCGCGTGCTTCGACGGCGATGCCGCGCGTGCGCAGCCCGGCCGCAAACGGCCCCACTGCCGCGCGCAGCAGCAGCTCCTCGGCTTCACTCTCGGCGGAGTGCGTCGCCAGCGGCAGCTGCTCCGAGCGGGCGTATGCCGCGACCGCGGTGAACAGCTCATCGGACACCGAGTAGGGTGCGTGCGGCGAGACACCGAGCTGCACGCGCGCGTTCACCCGCTGCGCGTGGCGCGCGACTTTCTCGCGCAGCTCACGCAACGAATCTGCGGCCTGTTCCGGCGCGGGGCCGAAAACCTCGAGGTAGACGCGGCCGCGCATGCCGGCAGCGCACAGCGCAGCGACGGCGGCGCCGGAATCTTCGGTAGCGCCCATTGTCGTGATGCCGGCGCGCAGCGATTCGACGCAGGTCCAGCGCGCGGCGGCGGCGTAGTCGTCGTCGCTCAGCTGCGCGTCCCGCTTGCAGCGAATCAGGGTGGGAATCCACTGGTGGAAGGGCAGATCATCGAGCAGGCCGCGAAAGGCGGCGAGCTCCGGGTGCGCGTGCACGTTGATCAGACCGGGCAGAATCGCGGCGTCGCCCAGCTCGACGCGCTCGACCCGATCGCTGGCGGTGAAGGACGCGCGCGGCGCAAGGCGCTCGATGCGGCCGTCCACCGCGACCAGAAGGCCGGCATCGCGCAGCGGCTCGTGCGCGACCGGCAGAATCCAGCGAGCCGTATACAGCGTGGGGCGCAGCGTCACTGGCCGCGCATCCTGAAGAGGGCGCCCTCCACACCTTCGTTGCGCGAGCGGACGAGCTGGACGTCGGGCGCGTTCACGGCGCGCAGCCCCAGCAGCTCCGAGGCCGAGATGATGAGGCGGAAGTTGCTGAAGCCGAGCCCGGTGTCGAGCGGCGTCGCGACGTCGATGCGGAAGGTGGAGCGGCCGCCGGCCGGAAAGGAGCCGCGCAGGCCGAGGCCGGCGGTTGCGCGCCAGCCGGAGTCCTCGCCGAAGGGAACGTCGCCCGGCCAGATCCGTCCCGCATCGACGAACAGCGTGCCGCCCAGATCGAGGACCTCGCGCAACGGCCAGCCGATGTAGATGCGATCTTCCGCATTGACGATCAGGCGACGGCCGCCGGGAAAACGCTCGTGACGATAGCCGCGCAGATTGCGATCGCCGCCCAGCGTGAGCTGGAAAGGCGTACGCGTATTCCAGCCGCCGGCGCCCGCCAGGCGGAGAAAGAAGGTGTGGCGCGGCAGCGCAGGCGGCTTCCAGTAATTCAGCAATTCGCCATCAGCGTAAACGTCCGCCCATTCCGAAGCACTGGCCGTCGCATCGAAATCACGGCGCGCGTCCAGCCGCACGCGGGCGGCGAACAGTGCATCACCGGCTTCGATGCCGGTGTACAATCTGAAGGTCCCAACCAGGTCATCATCGCGCTCGAGCGCGGGCAGCGAGCGGCCGAACGCGAGCGCGACATCGGCGCCGAGCGGCACGTCCTGCTGTCCGCGCATGCTGTCGAAACCTCGCTTCTTGACCCACCACACGTTGCGCTGGCCGAGCACGATGCCGACGCGAATGCTGCCGAGCTGCTCCGTCTGAGCCTGAATCTGCGCGGCGAGCGCGGAACCGACGGCGGTGCGATCCTCGAAGTTGTCGCCCTCCGCGACCTGCACCTCACCCGGATAGGTAAGCTCCTCGTAACTCAGCATGGCACCGAGCACGGTGAGATTGCCGCGCTTGCCGAAGCGGGTGCCGATCGCGACGTCGAACAGCTTTTCGCGCACGGGCAGCAGCACGTGCTGCGACTCACCACGCGTGCTGTCGACCGAGATGTAATCGAAGAACTGGTCCTCGCGCGAGAAACTCTGGCGTGCGCCCCATTGACCGACTTCGCCTACGAACGGATAGGCGATGCTCTGCGTGAAGAAAGAGCCGGCGCGCGTGCGCCCGAGCGATGCGTTCAGGTCCCAGCGGGTGCCGGCCAGCTGACGGGTGCCGTACGCGACGCCGTAGTCGCGCGTGACGTCGCGATCGATGTAGAAGAGCCCGAGCTCCTGGCCGGTGCCGAGCAGATTCGATTCGCGCAGCCGGATGCCCTCGAAGGTGAGGCCGCGGTCGAAGCCCACGCGCAGGTCGAGCGAGGTGCTCCACTGATCGCGCGTGTCGACGACGACGTGATAGCTGCCGTCCGGCTGCGGAATCCCGAACACGCCGACCTGCGAGAGAAAATCGTAGCCGCGCAGCAGGCGCTCCGTCTCCTCGAGCAGGTACGGATCGTAGCAGTCGCCCGGGCCGAACAGCAGCTCGCGTTCGATGACCCGACGCTTGGTGCGCACGTGCAGCGCATTGGCGGCGCGATACGCCCATGCGAAGCGGCTGTCGAGCGCCGGATCATCGGTGTCGAAGATCGAATGATTGTCGATGAAGATGAAGGAGATAGGTCCGGTCTCGCAGGCGCGCTGCGCGTGCGACGGGGTGGTGAAGAGCGGTAGGAGAACGAGCGCGAAGAAGGCCCGGCGCAGCGGGCTACCCGAGCTGCGCGGACGCGGCACGCTCCAGCTGGGCGGCGCCGATCTGCACGCCGAGCTGGCGCGCCCGCTCGATGAAGGAGCGAGCTTCCTCGAGGTCGCCCAGTGTGCGACGGAAGATTCCGTATTCGAGATATGCGTTCGCCTCGGTAAGCGGATAGCTGCGCTCACGACAGATATCCAGCGCTTTTTCGAAAAACGTAACACCGTTCAGGTCGGAGCGCAGGCGGAAGATCTTGCCGAGGCGGGTATAG
>JBQTJO010000330.1:0-6675 GCA_052387015.1 Gemmatimonadota bacterium | reverse complement strand
GTTCACACTCGCCGGCCGCTACATCCTGCGCTTCTTCGGCATTACGACGCATGCCTTTCAGATCGCCGGCGGCATCATCTTCTTCGGCATCGGCTGGGACATGCTGCAGGCGCGCAGGTCGCGCGTGAAGACGACCGAAGAGGAAGAGAGCGAGTATGCAGCCAGGCAAGACATTGCGATCATTCCGCTCGGCATGCCGTCACTCGCCGGTCCCGGCACGATCACCACCGTGATCGCGCTCGACAGTCAGGCCGGCAACTTCTACGACACCGTCGGCATTTACGTGGCCATCGTGCTCGTCTGCCTGATCGCGTGGGCCGTTCTGTCCGCCGCGCCCTACGTGCTGCGCCGCCTGGGCCAGACCGGCATGAACATCTTCACTCGCGTCATGGGTCTGCTGGTCATGGTGATCGGCGCGCAGTTCGTGATCAACGGGGTCAGTGTGGTTGCCCGCGACATTCTGAAATGAGAGTTTTGGAGGGTCGTTACACGCAGAGCCTCGGAGACACGGAGAGAGTCCGAGGTTCACCGGCGTCCACGCGGCTCGCTCGTAAAAGCTGCATCCGTTTTTTTAGTTAGAACCCTTCGCAGGTCAGCATCTCGGCTGAATCTCGAGCACCAGGAGCAGAAGCCACAAACGCTAAGTGTGAGCCCGTAAGAGATACTCTCCCAGGCCGGGGGTCTCTCAGATTATCTCCCCGCCTCCGGGACTCTGCGTGTAAAGAACTCTGCGCCTCTCGCCACAACTCTCCATCTCACATAGCATAGACCCGGGCGATTCTCGTCTCCACGCCCTCGAGATCACGCGGCACATCCAGCTCGAACTGCGCAAGCAATTCCATGTCGCCCGGCTCGAAATACATCCGCCCCGCATCCGCAACCAGAACGGTCGCGCCGCGATTTTTGGCGCGCTGCAATACCGCCTGGTAGCGCGGCGTCATGCGCTTCTCGTACGCCATGTCACCGCACAGGACCAGCTCGAAATCGTCGACCGCCGAAATGCGCGCCGTGAGATCCTCCAGCCGGAAGCTCAGCTCGAGCTGCTGACGCTCCGCCGCGAGGCGCGCCACCGCGATCGCCCACGGGTCGACATCATTGGCGACCACCTCGCTCGCGCCCGCGTATTTCGCCGCGATCGACACCACCCCGCCACCCGCGCCCAGATCGAGCACGCGCTTGCCGCGCACGTGCTCCGGCCGGTCCAGCACCACGCGCGCGAGTGCGCAGCCCGCCGCCCACGGATACGCCCAGAACGGAGCCGGCAGGTTCTCACCCGCGATCTTCTCCGCGGCTTCCCAGACCTCAACGAGCGAGCGGCCCTGAAAAACGGAGATTTCCGGGCAGAGTGGAGCCGGGCCGAACGGCGCGTAGCGGTCCAGTAGCTCTTCGAGAACGCTTCTGCTCGGGGGAGTCAGCATCCGCACAGATTACACGGATTACCACAGATTACACAGAAGCTCGAAGGCAAGAGGAGTGCCGGCAGCGGGCGTAGTCCGAATGTTGCTTTACATCATAAAGTGCTTTACATTGGTGCCGAGTAGCTTTGGGTCAGTAGATCCGAAAGAAAAGGGTTCATGAAAACCTCAGCCACAAAATTGATCTCCGCCCTCGGCCTCGTAGGGCTCGGCGTCGCCCTCGCGGCCGCCGGCATTTACATCGGCGAAATGGATGACGCGCCAGGCGCGGCGCTCATTGGCATTCTGCTCATGATCTCGGCGGTGGCGCTTGCCGTGAAGACTGCGCGTAACAAGGGATAGCAATCCCGCGTACCTGCAAAGATTCATTCCGGACCGATCTGAGGCGTGCTCCACTCTTGCCGATCTACTGTGCCTCCGCGTTGAAATCATTTCTAATGTAATTAACGCAAGCTGCGCGACCCATAACAATTTCACTTCAGCGATTCTAATGCCTAATGGCTCACCGTCGGACCGCCATTTTCATATCGTAGCGGTCCAGTCCCTCGGCAATACCGTTCTCGATCACCTGCTTGGTCACGAACCCGAACCGTTGGTAAAACCCGCCGTTTCGTGGCTGGTTTTCAGGAAGACGTGCGTGAACGCGTGATCTTGACGGATTCTTTCCAGCCTGGCGTTGACGAGCCGGAGACCGATTCCGGTGCCCTGCAGATCGCGGCGAACCATCCCCCAGCACAAGTCAGCCGTGTCGGAAGATTCGACGTTGGCCGCGTAACCTCCGCACGCGATGATCACGCCGCCTTCTTCGATGACGAAGTACGGACCAGGGAGCGCGTCGAGATAGCCTTCGAAATCCGGCCGTTCAGTTCGCAGAAAGGATCCGCCGACGTTGGATTCGAAAACCGCCAGGCAGGCGGTCCGATCGGATCGTTGGTATTCGCGAACGGTCATGTCCCGATTACTTCCCGAATTACCAGGCTGGTCGATGCCAAGGTGCGATGGCGTCCGATGGAGGCGAAACTCTACCGTCACTCGAGAAGAGTCGAATTTGCGCGGATACCTTCTGGGCACCGGGGCGTGGCTCGCCGATATTCCAACCGGTTGGACAGCTGAACCGCTGACTCCAAAATCGCAGCACCTCCAGTGAGACGACATGGCTTTCATCGCGGAGCTCCAGCAGGATCTTTGAATCACCCTTTAATGCAGGCATGAATTGCGACGCAACCTCATCGATCCCGGCAAGCTGGTTGTCCAGTGTCTTCTGACCCCAGGATCTGCGGTCGCCGGTAAGCTCTTCGAGCAACATCAGCGATGCTATCCCTCGTGTCGTAGTGGTAACGAGGAGCGCAGGACCGGGGAGGCTCGCGAGGAACGGAACGACCTCAGTTCGAGGCGTTGACGTCCAGGATGGAAGAAAGACGAACCGATCTACGCCAAGGTGACCTTGGCCCGGCCATTCGTGCGCGTGGGACTCGTGTGCGGCTTCCTGCTCAAACCGGAGCATAGCAAAAGTGAGTTCCGCAGCTTGAGTCAGTTCCTCGGCGCCATCCATGAACTGAGTCACTCTCGAACCTCCGCACGCGGATTGAAGACTTGCAGCAGGCTAACTTAATTAGGGTAGCTGCACGCAAACCAGCGACGCGAGCAAGCGCAACGGCGAGCGGAACTAGTGCGTGCCAGCTTCACCCGCCCGTTGATCGCCGGCTTGACATTATATAAGTACTTGTATATAATCCCCAAAGTGCCCAAAGATCTTTACTGGGTAGGCCGGTCGAAAGAGGACCTTCGGGATTTCCCGGCCGCCGCTCGCCACGAGGCAGGACACCAGTTGAACTTGGTTCAACTTGGATTGAATCCCGACGACTACCGTCCTATGCCGAGTGTTGGTGCGGGCGTCCTCGAGATCCGAGTACACACAGACACAGAATTCCGAGTTTTTTACATCGCGAAACACTCCGACACGGTGTTTGTCTTGCATGCGTTCGAGAAGAAAACGCGGAAAACAACCCAACATGATATTGAGCTCGGAAAAGACCGCCTTAAGGAGGTAAAACGGTGGCTACGCGATCGGAAACAGTAAAGAAGGGCAGTGCTCGCGCGAAGCGGCCGCAAGTTGAGCGCTCCAGCGGGAACGTCTTTGCCGACCTTGGATTCGAGCCCGATGAAGCCGAGCATCTGCGAATCAGGTCCACTCTCATGGCTACAGTGCGCCAGGTCATTTTTGATGGGAATATGACTCAGTCTGAGGCCGCTGCGCTCTTCGAGGTCAAGCAGCCGCGGATTAGCGACTTAATGCGCGGCAAAATCAATCTCTTCAGCATTGACACTCTCGTGGATATGCTGGCGCGTGCTGGCGTGCGTGTCGAGGTAAAAACAAGATTGCTTAAATAGCAATTCACTTGGTTGTGCCGTGCCGCGCTCAGTTAACACGCAAAGTTCCCGCTTCAATCGTGAGGATAGTGTCAACCTGCGTCGTAAATGCGCTGGAAATCTCCCGATGCGGCACCATCCGCGCGAAGATGACTCTGATATCCGCCTGATATTCCCCAGGGACAAGTGAGGCCGTTATAAGCGTGTTAGGGATCTCCTCCGTATGCACCGTGATCGACTGTCCCGGCGCCAACGCAATGTCTGATGGCATCCATTTACATCCTCCAATGCGAGGAGGGGTGTCGCGGGTCTGATCCCAGAGCGGCTGACCGCTTGCGGAATAAACAGTCAGCGTGACAGCGCAGTCGAACTGCACTATCCCAAACTCCAGCTGCCGGGACGTGGGGTTGGAAATTGTGGCACTGCCTTGGTGCCGGTCGGCTGCAGAGTTAATCCGGGCGGTGATCTGGAGCTGCCGAACGACATCGGCGCGAGACGCGTATGGATCTGCTGTCGCGGGGCTATTTGGATCCGATGCGCCGCATCCGGAACAACCGGCGAGACAAAACAAGCAAATGATTACGCGATCAAACAAAGCGCGAAGCATAGTCCTGCCACTCAAGATGTGCGACCTAACATTCGTGTATGCTGCGGCCCTCTGTGAAATCCGTGTAAATCCGTGTAATCTGTGCGAACCCAGCCTGCCTCAGGCGCCGGACCGCGCGAACCGCTCGTGCAGCTGCGCCGCAATATGCCGCGTCAGACCCATGATCGTGAGCGACGGATCGACCGATATGGAGCTCGGCACAGCCGAGCCGTCCGCCACGTACAGATTGCGCACGCGATGCGCTTCGCCGGTCGGACCCGCGAACGCATCGGACGGATCCGCGCCCAGCGGTGCCGTACCGAGGAAATGGCTGCCGGCCACGAACTGCGCGTTCGGCTGCACCGAGCGCAGCGTGATCTTCTGATCGATTTCCTTTTCGCTGCGCACGAGCGTGCCGAACCTATCCGGAATCCAGACTTCCTGCGCGCCGGCCGCCAGAAAGATACGCGTCGCGTTCTTCAGATAATCGACCGCCTTCAGCTGATCCACGCCGCGCACGCGGAACTCGGTCCTGCGAAAGCCGTCGTCGTCGATGTAGACGCGCCCGGGGTTGTCTTCATCGATGACCGACATGGTCGAGGCCAGATGGCCGTACTTCTTCATGCGCTCGGTGTGCGCCGCGCCCGCCTCGCTCAGCAGCACGGCCATGATGCCGGGCGACTGATGGCTCGACAGCATGATGTAGCCGCCGCTCTGATAGCGGCCGCGCGCGTCGGTTCGCACCTTGCGCCACTCGTGCACCGCGTACGCGCAGGGAATGCCGGTCTGGTTGTCGATTGGCCGGCCGAAATCCGCGAACACGAAGTAGTGCGGATTGATGTAGAAGCGCCTCCCGATGGTGTCGTCCTGCGGAAAATTGCGGAGCAGCAGGTCGGCACTGCCAATACCGCCGGAAGCGACGACCACGACGTCCGCATCGACGCGAAACTTCTCGCGCCGCTTGTCCGTCGCGCGATCCACGAAGTATCCCTCCACACCGGTCGCGCGCCCGTTCTCGACGACGATGTGGCTGACCTGCGCGTCGCTGTAGACGCGGCCGCCCTGCTTCGAGATGCGCGGTATCGTCGTGATCAGCTGCGACGACTTGCGATTGTACGCGCAGCCGAACTGCGTCCAGCCGCACCCGATGCAATCGACGCGCGCGGTCGGCACCGCGTGTCCATCGACGCCGAGCGCCTCGCAGCCCTTCTGCACCAGCCGGTTGTTCTCATTGAACAGCTCGGGCCCGGCGATGTGAATGCCGAGCTCCTTCTCGATCACGTCCCAGTGCGGGTTCAGCTCGGCCGGCGTCAGCCAGTCGATGCCGCGCTGCGTGCGCCAGCGCTCCAGCCGGTCGTCGGGCGTACGGAAGGAATCGCCCCAGTAGTGGACGGTGCAGCCGCCCACGCACTCGGCGTAATTCAGAAAGACGGAATTGTCGACGGTGGAATCGAGACCGCGCCGGCCGTTGAAAGCGGCCATCGCCTCTTCCTCGCGCTGCGAGAAATCCTCCGCGCGAAAGAAGCCGCCCTTCTCCAGCATGACCACGCGCCAGCCGCGCTCCGCGAGGTAGGCGCCGAGCGTGCCGCCGCCCGCGCCGGTGCCGACGATCACGATGTCGGCCTTCTCACGCATTCCGCCGCTGTGGTGAGTTCCCTGGATGATCAAGCTATATCACCAAAGTCGACGACGTACGCCGGAATCTCGACGCGCTCCGGCCATGGCCCCTCGAAGCCGGTGAGCGGCCGGGTCGCCGGATCGATGTAGGCTACGTAGTGGACGAAGCCCTTGATCGCCTGGTACGCGGCCCGCCTCAGCTGAAAGCGGCTGTCGCGCCAGCCCTCGAGATAGGCGAGACGCTGCTCGGGCGTGAGAGCGGTAAAGCGACGAATGCGGCCGCCGAGCGGCGTCGCATGCTCCATGAGCGCCAGCACGGTTTTCATGTCGGTGCGAATGGGATCGCCGACTGCGGCAAGCTCCCGATCGATGCGCGTGGCCACCGTCGCGGCCGCGACCGGCACACCGACCAGCAGCGCTTCCGCCGCGGCGCGCGCGACCGCGTACTCCTTATCGCTCAGGCTCTTCAGCTCGGTCCCGTCCCGGTCCGCGTGCGGATAATCGGCCGCGCAGCCGGCTGGCAGCAGCGACGCACAGGCAATCGCGGCGGCGCCGCCTGCGCTGACCCGCAGGAAGCCCCGGCGGTCCATCTGTGCGTATGGGCGTAGGGGTGTAGGGGTGTAGGGGCGATGCTTCATAGCACAAAACTAAACTCGTTCCAAATCTCTCAACAGCCGTCACCCCTAC
>JBQTJO010000329.1:0-11458 GCA_052387015.1 Gemmatimonadota bacterium | reverse complement strand
GAACGACTACATCGGGCTGGAGGGCGATCCCGCGCCCGAGCTGGAGGCTGCGACCGAGCGACCGGAGATCCGTCTGTACACGGCCGCGGTGCTGCGTCACGATCCGCCCGAGCCGCTGCAGCCGGTGCCCTCGGGTTCCGTCTATCTCGCCTCCGATGAAGACGTGCGGGTCGCGTTGCGCATGGACGCGTACGCGAAGCCGGGCGGCACCGGCATTCCCGCGGGGCTGTACGTGACAGGCGGACAGCGCGCGCCGGTGTTCGTGGACGCGGATTTCCTGCTCGGCCCGGAGGCCGCGCATCTCAACATCACGGGCGTGAGCGGGCTGGCGACCAAGACGTCGGCCGTGCTGTTCCTGCTGAAATCGATCTTCGAGCACTCGAACGGCGACAAAGGTTCGGTTGCGGCGCTCTGCTTCAACGTGAAGGGTCCGGATCTGCTGTTCCTCGACCAGGCCGCCGAGCTGCCGGAGGAGGACCGCGAGATCTACCAGCGGCTGCGGGTCGCGCCCGAGCCGTTCGCCAACGTTCGGTACTTCGCGCCGTACAAGGCCGACGGCTACAATCTGAACACGCTGCGCACCAACGAGGCGCTGACGGCCAACGTGCAGCCGCTGGTTTGGGGACTCGAGCAGATCCTGAAATTCGCGGAGGTGCTGCTCACGCGCGAAGACGTGGACGCCAAGGCGGATGCGCTGATCGAGTTCATTCGCGAGCGCGTCATCGGCCGCGAGTTCGGGCCGGAGCAAGGCACGCATCAGCGGCACCTGGTACGCACGTTCCAGGAGCTGGAGCGCTGGTTCGACGACGTGCTCGCGACTTGCGAGCAGAACAACCGCGAGTCGTTCCGCACGCATCACGTCGCGACCATCCGGAAAGTGCGCAACCGGCTGCTCAACCTGTCCACGCGCGCGAAGGGGCTGGTCGCGAACGACACGACCGTGAGCGATCTGCCGTGGGGCGAGTTCGAGGATCGCGCAGTGTACGTGGTCGACGTCGCGAACGTCGAGCCGGAGGCGCAGGACCTGATCTTCGCGCGCATTGTCACGGAAGCGCGCGAGCGGCTCGAGCGCAACGGCCTCGGCGTGGATCACCTGATCGTGTTCGTGGACGAGCTGAACAAGTACGCGCCCGCGGACGGTCACGAGACGTACGTCCGCAAGATGCTGCTGGATGTGAGCGAGCGCGGCCGCTATCTCGGTCTCGTCCTGTTCAGCGCGCAGCAGTTCCGCAGCCAGGTGCACAAGCGCGTAGTCGGCAACGCGGGCACCGGCATCTACGGGCGCATGGACATGGATGAGCTGGCGACGCCCGGTTATTCGGTGCTTTCACCCGCGACCAAGGCGAAGCTCGCGACCATGCCGAAGGGCGAGCTGATGATCCGGCACCCGCATTTCACGCAGCCGATCTTTCTGCGTTTCCCGCGGCCGGCCGTGCTGGCGGGCCGCGACGGCATTCGCAAATTCGAGCCGGCCGGCGATCTGCCGTTCGAGGATGCGGTCGCGCGCCAGCTCAGACGGATCGACCGCGCGCTGCCGGCCAATCTGGTCAAGGACCTGATTGCCGGTCGCGACCGCGACGAAGTGCTGGCGGCCATGCACCGGACGCAGCAGGCGCGCCCCGACAACGTGCTCGCCTTCTTCCGCGCGCATCTCAAGAAGCACGCGCTGCACGAGACCATCGTGGCCGCGACGGTTCAAGTGCCCGCAGATCCGTATGCCTGAATGCTGATCGCGCATCTCGCGGACCTGCATCTCGGCTACCGCGCCTACCACCGGCTCGCGCCGGGCGGCATCAACTTGCGCGAGCGCGACGTCGCACGCGCGTTCCGCGCCGCGCTCGACCGCATTATCGAGCTGCAGCCGCAGCTGGTGCTGGTGGCCGGCGATGTCTTCCATTCGGTTCGACCGTCGAACTCCGCGATCGCGGATGCGTTCCGCCAGTTCGCGCGGCTGAGCAGCGCGTTGCCGGCTGCCCGCATCGTGGTGGTCGCCGGTGACCACGATACGCCGCGCTCGGTCGAGAGCGGCAGCATCCTGCGCCTGTTCGCCGAGATCCCGCGCATCACCGTGATGGACCAGGACGCGCGTGAGGTCACGTTCGAGGAATTGGACGTGACGGTCATGGGCGTGCCGCACGCCGCGCTGCTGCAAAACCCGCTGCTCAAGCCGCGCGGCGAGAGCGCGACCAACATTCTGGTGACGCACGGCGCATGGAACCAGGAAACGCTGCAGACGCTGCACGATTACGGCGGTGCGCTGATCGATATCGCCGATCTGTACCCGGAGCTGTGGCACTACGTCGCGCTCGGACACTATCACATCGCGGCGGAGATCCGGCCGAATGTCTGGTATCCAGGCGCGATCGAGCGCACATCCAACAATCTGTGGCGCGAACGCGAGCCGAAGGGGTTTCTGACGTTCGACACCGAATCGCGCAGCGCGACGCATCAGCCGCTCGAAACCCGGCCGGTGCTGGACCTGCGGCCGATCGAGCAGGCGCGCGAGCACAGCGCGGACGGACTGAACGCCGAGCTGCGCAAGCGTGTCGAATCGATCAAGGGCGGCATCGAAGACAAGATCGTCCGGCTGGTCATCTTCGATCTGCCGCGCGAGCTGGGGCGCGAGCTGGATCACAAGTTCGTGCGCGAGTGCAAGGCGCGCGCATTGCACTTTCAACTGGACGCGCGGCGGCCGCAGAGCGGCCATGTCGTCGCGGGCGCGCGCGGCCGCTCCTGCACGCTCGAGCAGGAGCTCGAGAATTTCGTGCGTCACACCTGGCATCCGTCCACCAAGGAAATCGACCGCGAGCGCGTGCTCGAGCTGGCGCGGCGCTACCTGCACCTGGCGGGCGCGGCCGAGGCGGCGGAAATCGGAGCCTTGGGAGCGGAGTCGTGATGCGCTACGGGACTGCGCTACGGGACTGCGCTACGGGGAGGCGCTACTGAGATGCGCCTCGGCAAGCTTCGTCTCCAGAACTTCCGCCAGCACGTCGACACCACGATCGAGTTTCGCCGTGGCCTGACCGGCATCATCGGACCGAACGGCGCGGGCAAGACCACGATCCTGGAAGCGATCGCCTGGGCGATCTACGGCGCCAGCGCCGCGCGCGGCACCAACGACACGATCCGCTTCGCGCGCGCCGCGCCGCGCGCCAAAGTCATCGTGGATCTCAGCTTCGAGCTGGACACGCACGAGTACCGGGTCACGCGCACGCTGAGCAGCGCGGAGGTCTACCTGGACCGCGGCGCGACTCCGGTCGCGACCGGCGTGGGTGCCGTGAGCGCGTACCTGCAGGCCAGGCTCGGCATGACGCGCGAGGAGTTCTTCAACACCTACTTCACGGGCCAGAAGGAGCTGCAGTTTCTCGCGCAGCTCGGGCCGGCGGAACGCGCGCGCTTCTTCGCGCAGGTGCTCGGCTATGAGCGGCTGCGCAAGGCGCAGGACAGCGCGAAGTCGCGGCGGCGCGAGCTGGGCGCGGAGATCGAGGGTCTCAGGGCGGGACTGCCCGATCCGGCCGTGCTGAAGACGGATCGCGAGCTTGCCGGGCAGCGGCTGAAGGACGCGCGCAAGAACGTCGCGCGCATTCTCGAGACGCTCGAGAAACTCGAGCAGGAGAGCACGGCCGCCGTACCGCTCTGGCAGGCGGCGCAGCAGACCAGGGAACGGGCGCAGAAGCTTGGCGTGCAGATCGAGTCGCTCGCGCGCGAGCTGGACGGCGCGCAGCGCGACGTCGACCGCGCCACCGTGGAGCTGCAGAAGGTCGGCGTCGCCGAGCAGAAGCTGGCGGAAGTCAAACCGCTGCTGGATGAGCTGGCCGCGGTCGCGGCGGCGAGCGAGAAGCAGGAAGAGCTCTCGCGCGCGCACGCGCGTATGGGCGTGTTACAGCAGAACGAGATGCAGCTGCTGGCGGACATCGCCCGGCTCGACGAGGCGCTCGCAGGACTGAAGCAGGCGCCCGCGCTGCTGAAGAAAGCTAGGAACGAGCTGGCCGAGCTGAAGCAGCAGCTGCCGGATGCGGCAAAAGCGCGTGACAGTCTGCTGGCCGGGTATCAGAAGGACGTCCAGGACAACCGCACCGAGCTTCGCATTCTGCAGGCCCAGCTGCAGGAAATCGAACAGCAGATCGACAGGCTTCAGGCCGCGGGCGAGGCCGGCAGCTGTCCGATCTGCACCAAGCCGCTGGGCGACGAGTACGGCACCGTGCTCGAACACCTGCAGCTCGAGCTGGAAGACCGCCGCAACATCATCAGGTGGCGCAACAGCCGTGAGAAACAGCTCGCGCAACGACCGGAGGCACTCGTCGCCGCGGAGCAGCAGCTGAAGCAGCTACAGGAACAGCTCGAGCGGAAGGCCGAGCGCGAGGCGCGCTGCAAGAAGGGCATCGAAGATCTCGAAAGGACCACCGAAGAGAAGCAGCTCGAGGAGAAGCAGCTGACCGAGCTGCGCGCGGAGCTGGCCAGCGTGCCCGCCGGCTACGATGCCGCTGAACACGTCCGGCTGCGCGGCCGCCTCGCCGAGCTGCAGCAGTTCGCGCGGCAGGCGACCGTGTACGAGCACGAGATCGCGGCGCGGGCTGCGCGCGAGTCGGAGTTGGCCGCCGCGCAGAACCGGCAGCACGCACTCGCGGAGCGCCACGCACAGCTGCGTGCGGAGCTCGCCGCGCTGAAGTTCGATGAGAAGGCCTACGAAAAGAGGAAGGCCGCGCACGAGAAGCTGATGGCCCAAGTGCACGCGGCCCAGATCGCGGGCGCACAGGCGCAGCAGGCGCTGGTCGGCGCCGAGCAGGCCATGCTGGCGGCGGAACGGGCGCAGGCCGCGTACGAGGAACGGCGCGAAAAGCTGGTCGTTCTCGAGTCCGAGCTGCGTCACCACACCGAGATGGATGCCGCGCTGACGCAGCTGCGTGCCGAGCTGAACGCGCGGGTGCGCCCCGAGCTGGCCGAGCTGGCCAGCGGGTTCCTGACCGAGATCACCGACGGCCGTTACAACGCGCGCGAGATCGACGAGAGCTACAACGTGCTGGTGCTCGAGGACGGCGAGGAGAAGCCGGTCATTTCCGGTGGTGAAGAAGACATCGCAAATCTGGTCCTGCGGGTCGCGATCAGCCAGATGATCGCGGAGCGCGCCGGCCAGCAGCTCTCGACGCTGTTCCTGGACGAAGTGTTCGGCTCGCTCGACCTGGAGCGGCGCGACAACGTGATCCAGCTACTCCAGAAGCTGCAGGACCGCTTCGAGCAGGTCATCCTGATCACGCACGTCGAAACCGTGCGCGAGGGGCTGGATCATGTGATCCGGATTGGTTATGACGAACGGACGGGTGCGAGCGTAATCAGGGACGACTCGGACATCGAGGTTGTTACGGCGGCGATGATGGGATAAGAGCGATGAGAGCGATAAGAGGGTTCGCTCTCATCGGGCGCTCTCATCGCTCCCATCGCTCTCATCGCTCTAATCGCCCAAAGCTCCCCGCCTGAGGTTCCCGAGTCTGAAATACCGGTTCATCTGCGCCGCATGCTGATTCATCGCCGTGCTGTCCCCCATCATGCTGTACGCCTGCGCGAGCGCCATGTGCGTGTAGCCGTAATAGAGCGGGATCTGCTGCGTCGCGATGTCGACCCACGCCGTCCACTTGTCGGGAAAACCCGGGTGGTGCACGAACACGTGCTCCGCGAGCGTTGCCGTGCGCGGCACATCGAGATAAGGTCCGGCCACGCCGATCAGCTCATCCGGCATCGCCACGATGCCGCGCGCGCTGTCCGGCTCGACCGGCCCGTTCACCAGCTTGTACGCGAGGCCCTGGCGCAGGATGTGGTTGCCCAGGCGCAGCTCGTCGAATGCCTGCGTGGTCGAGGCGAAGTAGATCGGCCGGTCCGCGATCGACTGCGTCACGATGTAGCCGAGGAAGAGGTCGGCCGGCAGCATCACCTCGTCCTGCGGGATCATGGACTCGATGTTGCCTGCCGTGAAGATCTGATTCTCCTGCAGCCTGAAGGGCGGCGTGTTCGCGATCAGCTCGATCTGCGCTTCGCTGAGCGGCAGGATGGATTTCGTGGGCGGCTTCTGCCCCGGCGCGGCCGCCAGGAACGCGGCCGGCGTCTTCGCGAGACTGTCGCTGTAGACGCGGGGTCCCTGCTCGGCATTGTACGGCCGCTGGCAGATGATGCGCGTCGAATCGGCGTAAGGATTCTGGCCGGGCGCGCACGGCGTCGTGAGCTTCGCCAGCTGCTTCGCGTACCAGTCCGTGTTCAGATAGCTCATCACGATGACGGTCACGTCCTGGCGGATGCCTTCCACTTCCTGCGCGTACCAGAGCGGGAAGGTGTCGTTGTCGCCGTTCGTGAAGAGCACGCCGTACGGCTCCACACTGTTGAGCAGGTTGACCGCCCAGTCGCGCGCGGCCCAGTCGTGCCGGCGATCCGCCCACGACCAGTTGAAGAGCAGCGGAATCAATGCCAGCACCAGCACCGCTGCGGCGCTCGCGGGCGGCCGCTCCCTGACCGGCTCGCCGCGCGCATCGGCGATGCGTTGACCCAGCCACTGCCAGAGCGCGGCCAGACCGATGCCGGTCCACACGCCCCAGATCGAGAAGCTGACAATGAAGAAGTAGTCGCGCTCGCGCACCTCGCGTGAATCCATCCCGAACTCGACCGGATACGTGAAGCCGTAGCGGAAGTTCAGGTAGAACGTCAGGCCGAGTGAGAGCGTGCCGAACAGCACGGCCAGGTACCAGAAGCTCTTCCGGTCGCGCCGGTAGTGCTGCAGCGCTCCGAAAATGCCGAGTGCGATGAAGATCAGCGTGAACAGCGGCCGCGCGCCGCCGAAGAAGTTGCGATGGCCGGCCACCGAACGGGCCCACTGCCAGTCGAAGTACTGGAGATAGTTGCCGAACTGCGCGACGACCAGGTCGGGCCCGCGTGGCACGCCATAGTTGCCTTTGCCGGCCTCGACCGGATCGATGAACATCGACGGCTTGTCGTACTGCTTGCGCGCGAGCGCGTCGGACAGCTCCTCACAGCCGGCGCGCCCCATCGTGACGATGCTGGTCATGGCGGCGCCGACCGACTCGCAGGTCGGGTCCGCTTCGTTGATGATCGGATCCAGCTGCGCGCGCAGCGGCAGGAACATGTGCACGGACAAGCCGACGACGACCGCGACCACCGAGAACGCGTAGAGCTTCCAGTTCAGCAGCGTGCGCGGCTCCACCAGCAGCACGTACACGAGCAGCGCCGGGAACGCCAGAAACGCCATCAGGTGGTTGCCGACCGAGAGCGCCAGGATGAAGACGATCAGGATGAGCAGGTTGTCATCCTTGCCGCGCCCGAGGTTGTCGCGCCAGCGGAACGCCAGCCAGGACAGCAGTGCGATCGTGAAGAGCGAGACTGTGTAGACCTTCTCGTTGACGTTCGACTGATTCCAGACGGTGAACGCGGTCGCGCTGATCAGGGTCGCCGCGGCGGCGCCCAGAATGCGGAACCAGCGGTCCTGGCTGAAGAAGGCCAGAATGCGATGCGCCAGCAGAAACCAGCAGCCGTGCGCGAGCGCGCTCATGGTCGCGCTGAACAGGTTGATGCGCTGGGCGGTCGAGAGCGGGAAAGGCGTGAGCAGAACGTCCCACGCGCGCGCCAGCAGAACGAAGAGCGGGTTACCCGGCGGGTGCGGAATGCCGAGAATGTGGCCGGTCGTGATGTATTCGCTCGTGTCCCAGAACCAGGTCGTCGGCGAAAGCGTGAGCGCATAGAGCAGCCACACCGCAACGGTTGCAACGGCCGCGGCGATGTAGGGCGGCCGGTATTCGTTCACGGCCGGTGTATCGATCACTTTACTCATCCTTCAATTGTGAGATCCCGAGCGTGACTCGACAAGCAGCGCACCGGATTCGAGCGCACGCACGGACCAGTGCGGCGGCACCCAGGTCGTTGCACTGTACTCGGTGACGACCAGCGGGCCGGCCATGGCGTCAGGGCCGAGCACCTGCCGCGGGAAGATGGGTGCCTCGCTCCAGCCGTCCTCGAAGTAGATCCGCCCGCCGCTGACGACACCCTCGTCGCCTGTTCTATGGTAGGGCGGCAATGCCGGTTCCGCCGAGCTCGCGTCGACCCGTAGCGTGACCGCTTCAACGGCGGCATTCGGATTCGCATAGCCGTAGCGACGCTCGTGCGCCGCATGAAACGCGCGTTGCCAGTCTTCCGCCGCAATACGCAGCTCGTGGCTCTGGCCGCGATAGCGCGCGTCCACCCAGCGGGTCACGTTGATCCCGGCTTCGGCGATGCCTTCCTCGATCATGGCGGCGCGCGCGCGTGCTTCCAATTCACCGAAAGTGGACTCGAGCGGCGCGGCATGACCGAGCACGGTGCGCGAGACGCTCTTGCGAACCGGTGACGCCAGCATGCCATAGGCCGAGAGCACGCCAGGGTGCGGCGGCATCAGAATGCGGGTGATGCCGAGCCGTTCGGCCAGGTCCGCGGCGTGCAAACCAGCCGCGCCGCCGAACGCGACCAGCGTGAAATCCACCGGGTCGTAGCCGCGCTCGACGCTGATGACACGCAGCGCGCCCTCCATGGTGCTGTTCGCGACCGTGATGACGCCTTGCGCGGCCTGCTCGAGCGAGAGACCGAGCTGGTCCGCGAGCGCGCGCAGCGGCGCCTCGATGCGCGCACGGTCGAGCGGCTGCTCGCCGCCGAGAAAGGCGTGCGCCGGCAGGCGGCCGAGCCAGACGTTCGCGTCGGTGACCGTGACCTGCTCGCCGCCGCGCGCGTAACAGATCGGACCGGGCAGCGCGCCCGCACTGCGCGGACCGACGCGCAGCGCGCCGCCTGCATCGACCCAGGCAATCGAGCCGCCACCGGCGCCGACCGTGTGGATGTCGAGCACCGGCACGGCGACCGGCATGCCGGCAATGCTGAACTCGCGCGTGTGCAGCGGTGCGCCCGGACACAGCGAGACGTCGGTGGACGTGCCGCCCATGTCGAAGCCGATGATGTTCGAGCTGCCCGCCGCGCGGGCCGTCGCCACTGCGCCCGCCACGCCGCCCGCCGGGCCGGACAGAATCGTGTGCACCGGCTCGCGCCGCGCGAGCGCAACCGGCAGCGCGCCACCGCCCGAGCCCATGATGCGCACGCGTGCTCCGCCGAGCGCCGCCTCGAGGCGAGCGAGGTAGCGATCCATGAGCGGCGCGACGTACGCGTTCACGACCGTGGTCGACGTGCGCTCGTACTCGCGGTACTCGGGCAGAATCTCGGATGACACGGATAACGACTTGCCTAGCGAGGTCAGCCACGCGCTGACACGCTGCTCGTGCGCGGGATTCGCATAGCTGTGCAGCAGACAGATCGCGATCGCATCCGCGGCGGCCAGCGCTTCCTTCAATGCGACGACGTCCGTCTCGTCCACCGGCTCGATCTCGCTGCCCGTGTAATCCAGCCGCCCGGCGATACCGAACCGCAGCTCACGCTCGACGAGCGGAGGCTCGCGCGTGCCGGACAGCGCATAGAGCTGCGGCCGGTTCTGCCGCCCGATCTCGATGACGTCCTCGAAGCCGCGGTTGGTGATGAGGGCAACCATGGCTCCTCTGCGTTCCAACAGAGCGTTGGTGGCCACAGTCGAACCGTGTGTAAGGGTGTAGGGGAGGAGGGGCGTAAGGGAGCGCAGCGCATCGATGACTGCGCGCGCGGGATCATCCGGTGTTGATGGGACCTTCCGAACGTGTAAGTTGCCTGCGCGCAGAAACACGATGTCTGTAAAGGTGCCGCCCGTATCGACCGCTATGATGGACATATGACTCTGGAAGAATTTCGTTCACTCGCGCAGAGCTACTCGGTCATACCAGTCGCGCGCGAAGTGCTGTTCGACACCAATACTGCCGTTACCGCGTATGCGCGCATCAAGGACGGCCCGTTCGCGTTCCTGTTCGAGTCCGTAGTCGGCGGCGAAAAATGGGCGCGCTACACCTTTCTCGGAAGTGCGCCGCGCGAGGCGGTGCGCGTGCGGCATGGCGCGGTCGAGCGCTGGACGCGGGAAGCGGGATGGCGGGCCATCGAGGTGGCGACCGATCCGCTGACGTATTTGCAGCAGCGGCTCAACCAGCTGCGGCCGGCGCCGGTGCCGGGGCTGCCCCGGTTTTTCGGCGGCGCCGTCGGCTATCTCGGCTACGATGTCGTGCGCTATGTGGAGAACCTGCCCAACGCCCCACCGGATGATCTCGGGCTGCCCGAAGCGCTGCTGATCTTTACCGATACTATCCTTGCGATCGACAACGTTTTCGGTAAGGCGATCGTTATCTGCTGCGCGGTACCTGGGAGCGGAGGCGGAGGCGGGAGTGATCCCGTGCGCGATGCTTATGAGCGCGCGCAGCGAGGCATTGACGCGGTAATCGCGAGGCTGCAGGCCCCGCTGGCGCTCGAACCGCTCCCGCTTTCGCCCCCGCATCCGCCTCCGCCTCCGCACCCGCCTCCGCCTCCGCACCCGCCTCCGCCTCCGCCTCCGCTTCCGCTTCCGCCTGCGCTTCCGGTGACGAGCAGCTTCGCGCGCGAGGAGTTCGAACGCGATGTCGAGCGGATCAAGGAGTACATACGCGCGGGCGACGCATTCCAGGTTGTGCTGAGCCAGAGACTCGAGGCGCCGCTGACCCAGTCGCCGCTGGACGCGTACCGCCGGCTGCGTTCGCTCAATCCGTCACCCTACCTGTATCTGCTCGAGCTGGATGAGGTCGCGCTGGTCGGCAGCTCGCCGGAGGTGCTCGTGCGCGTGGAGGAGGGGCGCGTCGTCGTCAGACCGATTGCCGGCACGCGCCGGCGCGGCGCCACTGAAGCGGAGGACGCGGCTCTGGCCGCCGAGCTGCTCGCGGACGAAAAGGAACGCGCCGAGCATCTCATGCTGGTCGATCTCGGGCGCAACGATGTCGGCCGCGTGGCGAAGTTCGGGAGCGTGCAGGTGAACGGGCTGATGCAGATCGAGCGCTACAGCCACGTGCTCCACATCGTCTCGCAGGTCGAGGGGGAGCTGCGCGAGGGGCTCGCGGCGATGGACGTCTTTCGCGCGTGCTTCCCGGCGGGCACCGTGAGCGGCGCGCCCAAGGTTCGGGCGATGGAGATCATCGATGAGCTGGAGCCGGTGCGCCTCGGCCCATACGCGGGCGCGGTCGGCTACTTCGGGTACGGTGGCAGTAACATGGACACGGCGATCGCGATCCGCACGCTCATCGCGGCCGGCGGCAAGGCGTATGTGCAAGCAGGAGCGGGAGTTGTCATCGATTCGGTGGGCGCGCGCGAGTGGCAGGAGACGCTCGAGAAGGCGGGCGCGCTGCTGGCGGTGCTGGGAGCGGAGGGGAGTAGGGGAGTAGGGGAGTAGGGGAGTAGGGGAGTAGGGGAGTAGGGGAGTAGGGGAGTAGGGGAGTAGGGGAGTAGGGGAGTAGGTGAGAGATCGGAAGAGCACACGTCACAACTCAAGACACGATCCACT
>JBQTJO010000328.1:0-12570 GCA_052387015.1 Gemmatimonadota bacterium | reverse complement strand
CGCCTCCGCCTCCGCTCCCGCCTCCGCCTCCGCCTCCGCTCCTGATCCCGTTTCGCAATACGACCGCTGCCGAGCACATCGCGCGAGCCGTCCGCGGTGACGCCCGGCTCGGGCTCGGGCTCCGGTTCGTCGCGACCGAAGAGATCGCCGAACAGGCGGCCGATCGCATCGAAGATGTTGTCGCCGGGACGACGCGGGCAGACCGTCGGCGGCTGCGCATCTTCCAGAAACACCTCGCGCACGGCATTGCCGTAGCGCGGCACGCAGCCGTGCTCCAGAATCTGACCGCTCTCCGAATCGATCAGGCGCGCGACCACGCGATCCGGCACGATAAAGCCGCCGGGCAGCGGGCGCGTGCGGTAGATGCGCCGCATCATGCGGCCGAACACGGGCGCACTCACGCTGCCGCCGCTCGCGCGCGCGGGCAGCGGCCGGCGCGCATCGTAGCCGACCCACACAGCCGCGACCAGATCGGGCGTGTAGCCGACGAACCAGACATCCGCGCCGTCGCTGGTCGTGCCGGTCTTGCCCGCGACCGGCCCGCGAAAGCCAGCGCGCCGGACGGCGGTGCCGGTGCCGTAGTCCACCGCATCCCTCAGCATGTCCGTCACGATGTACGAGACCGCCGGATCGAAGCGTGTTTCATTCCGGACACGCGTTTCGTAGACGACACGGCCGCTCTCATCCTCGACGCGCACGATCGTGCGCGGCTCCGAGCGCACGCCCATGCCGCCAAACGTACCGATCGCGGTGGCCAGCTCCATGGGTGTGACTTCGGTGATGCCCAACGCGACCATCGGCGTGTTCTGCACGTCGCCGCGAATGCCGGTCGCGCGTGCGACCTGCTCGATGTCGTCGTCGCCGACTGCTGCCGCGAGCCGCACTGATGGAATGTTGCGCGAGTACGCGAGCGCGTTGCGAAGTGAGAGCAGGCCGTAGTACTCGCTGTCATAATTGCGCGGCTCCCACGCGCGTCCGTTCGAAACCAGCTGAACTGGAGAATCCAGGATCGGCTGACTCGCCGCATAGCCCTGGTCGATGGCCGCCGCGTAGACGAACGGCTTGAACGCGCTGCCGGCCTGACGGCTGGCGAGCGTTGCGCGATTGAAGCGGGAATGACGGATGTCGCGCCCGCCGACCAGCGCGATGATGTCGCCGGTATCGATCTCTTTTACGACGACGGCGCCCTGCAAGTACTGCGGGCCTGCCGGCGACCAGCGATCGTACCCACGGTAACGCTGTCGCCCGTTCAAGGAGCCGAGCGCACCGGATTCGACGATGCGCAGCTGACGCGCCAGCTCCTCTTCAGCCGCGCGTTGCGCGTTTACATCCAGTGTCGTGTAAACCTCGAGCTTCTTGGTATAGACGTCCTCGCCGAGCTCGTCCTCCAGCTCGCGGCGGACCATCTGAACGAAATACGCGCCCAGCGGCGGTGTGCCGCGGAAACCCGGCGGATCGCTGGTGACGCCGAGGCGCCGATCCTTGGCCTCGACTGCGCGTTCGCCGCTGATCGCGCCCTGCTGCGCCATCAGGTCGAGCACGAGGTTGCGGCGCGCTTTCGCGCGGGTCGCGCGGTTGCGCGGATCGTAATGCGACGGCGCTTTCGGAATCGCCGCGAGCAGCGCCGCCTCGTGCAGGCGCAGCTTGCTCGCCGGCTTTTCGAAGTAATAGCGGGACGCGGACTGAACGCCGTACGCGCCACCGCCAAAGTAAATGTGGTTGAGATAGAGTTCGAGGATCTCGCGTTTGGAGAAGCGCTTCTCGATCTGCTTCGCGACGCGCGCCTCGAACAGTTTCCGCCGCAGCGATTTGTCCGTTGCCTTCAGCCGGTCGGAGAATACGTTGCGTGACAGCTGCATCGTGATCGTGCTGGAGCCCTGACCGATTTCGCCCGCGGCCAGATTGCGCAGCGCGGCGCCGGCCACCCGCTTCCAGTCGACGCCGTTGTGCTGAGAGAAGCGCTGGTCTTCGACCGCGATGAACGCGGCCGCAACGTAATCGGGCAGTGCAGCCAGCTTGACCATCTCGCGCTCGACCGGGGCGAGGTCGGCGAACTTGCGGCCGTTGCGGTCCAGCAGCACGGATGCGCCGCCCGGCTGATACGCGACCAGCTTGAGCGCGTCCGGACAGCCGCGCAGCCCGCAGGTCGCGTACAGGGTGTAGTCCGCGAGATACGTCACGACAATGGCGAGCGCGAGCAGCTTGAGGCCGAGCTGGCGCTGGCCGAGGCGCGCGGCCAGACGGCTCGCGCGCAGTCGCTCGTAGCGCGCGGTCAGCGCAGCATCCACACGCCGGGCGAGTCCGTAGAACAGCTCATTCAGTCGTGGCACTGGACTCGCAGTTATCGCCTCTATGGAGGTGGAAGATGGCTCGAGTCGTCATCGCTTATTACAGCAGCTACGGCCATACGTTCGAATTGGCCCGGAACGTCGTCGAAGGGATTGAGGAAGCAGGGTCCGAGCCAGTGCTGCACAGGAACGGACGTGCACGTTCACGCTCACGTTCATGTGTACGATTTACGGCAAAGGGTGAGCCTTAAAGCGATCAGTTCGCCGTCCACGTACTCGTGAACGTGAACGTGAACGTAAACGTCCTTTTCAAAGGGTTTTCAGAAACAACGCTGCCAAAAACCCGAACAACGTCGACAGGCCTACGATCGCGCCGCCGCGCTCGTAGGCCTCCGGCAAGGTAGTCTCGGCAATCATGACCAGCATCGCCCCCGCCGCCGTGCCCTCCACGAACGCATAGGTACCACCACTCACTTCCGTAAAGAACAGATTGCCGAGCGCCGCCGACGCGCCGCTCACGATCACGATGCCGAACCACATCGCCAGGATTCGCTTCCTGGCCATGCCGGCGGTGTGCATGATGCGCGAGCCCGACATCGCCTCCGGGAAATTGTCGAGCAGGATGCCGGCAAAGAGCGGCAGCGAGATGCCGCCCGTGGCCGTGACGCCGGCGCCCAGCACGATCGATTCCGGGATGCTGTCCAGCAGGTTGCCCAGCCAGATACCGAGCACCGGGTTCTCCTGCTGCTGCGCGGCGTGGCGGATCTCCTCCGGCGTGGCCCGTACGTTCTGCTCGCGCAGCCGCTCGGCCGCGCGTGCCTGCCACTCGTCCGCCTCCGCGTGCGAGACCAGCAACCGCTCCTTCAGCTCTTCCGTGCGCAGCTTGATCAGCTCGCCCACGCGGTCGCGCACGCGCGCGGCGCTGTTGACCAAGTCATCGAAGGCGGGCTTGGGGATGTAGAAAAGGCGCGTCGGCTCGAGCGCGCGAATGGTCGCGGTGCGCGGCGCGCCGGTCACGACCGCCATCTCACCGACCGACTCGCCGGGCGTCAGGATCGCGACACGGACGCCGCCGCGAATGACTTCCAGCTCGCCGTCATCGATCAGGTAGAGCGAGGAGCCGGCTTCGCCTTCGCGAAACAGCTCCTGCCCCGGGCGCAGCCGCACGACGCGCGCGGCATGCACGAGCGGCGCGATGTCCTCCGGCGGCAGCGACTGCAGCAGGTGCACGTGCGCGAGCCGGTTGAGCAGCGCGACCTCGCGCGTCTTGCGCTGCCTCGCCAGGTAGCGCGCCGCCACGCTCATCTTGCGCAGAAACGCGCCGCGGTCGTTGACGAACTGGTTCAGAATCGAGAAAACGACACCGCCGAGAATGAGGCCGGCAGCCAAAGGGCCGAAGCCGCTGCGCTCGACCGCGCCGCCCACGATTTCGACGGCCAGTGCGAAGATGAGTGTGCCGGCGCCGAACGCGAGCAATGCGGACGAGACGCGGGTACTGAGACCGGTGGTCAGGCCGACGACTGAGCCGAGCGGCAATGCGAGCGCCGCAAGAGCGCCGACGCCGGCCGCAATGAGTGCGGTGCTGGGCATTGCGGCCCAATATATAACGCACCGCAACCGGCGCCATTATTTGTTTTCAGTCTGCGGCCGACAGAGCGTCCTTGATCGGCTGTGCGCCCGGTCCGACGCGCTCGCGGCCGCGCACGTAGGACCCGTCCGGCAGTAGACGCCAGACCGAGGCGTCGCGCAGATACGAGTCGAGCAGCTCGTCGAGCACGGCGCGGTGCTGCGGGTTACGAACCGGCGCGATCACCTCCACGCGCTTCGACAGATTGCGCGGCCGCCAGTCGGCCGAGCCGATGAAGTACTCGGGCTCGCCGTTGTTGTGGAAGTAGTACATGCGCGCGTGCTGGAGGAAGCGGCCCAGTTTGCTCACCACCGTGATGCTGTCGGAGAAGCCGGGCAGCTCCGGGCGCAGGCAGCAGATCTCACGCACGGCCATCTCGACGCGCACGCCGGCCTGGCCGGCGCGGTACAGCGCGCTGATCATGCGCCGGTCGGCCAACCCGTTCATCTGAAGCCGCATCAGCCCGCCGCGTCCCGCGCGCGCGTGCTCGATCTCGCGCTCGATCAGCTCGAGGAAGCGGCGCCGCATGTTGAAAGGCGAGACCAGCAGGTGCTTGAACTCACCGCCGCCCGAGTAACCGGTGAGCACGTTGAACACGGCGTTCACTTCTTCCGTCAGGTCCGGGCTGGTGGTCAGCAGGCCGAGATCGGTGTAACCGCGCGCGGTCGCCGCGTTCATATTGCCGGTGCCGATGTAGGCGTAACGCTGCACGCTGCCGTTTTCGCGCCGCACGACCAACGCGGTCTTCGCGTGCACTTTGAAATTCGCGGGACTGTAGACCACGTGCACGCCCGCGCTCTAGAGTGAGCGCGCCCACTCCACGTTGCGGCGCTCGTCGAAGCTCGCCTTCAGCTCGACCAGTGCGAACGCATCCTTGCCGGCTTCACGCGCGCGCGCCAGCGCCTGCACGATCTTCGAGCCGCGGTCGGTGCGGTACAACGTGATCTTGATGGAGACCACGTCGTCATCCGCCGCCGCCTCCGTGATGAACCGCTCGACCGTGTCGTCGAACGAATCGTACGGGAAGCAGACCAGAAAATCCTGCTCGCGCATCTGCTCGAACACGGCGCGCGCGCGCGCGAGCGGCCGGCTCTGCTCGATCGGCTGGTATTTGAGCTGCGGGCTGTCGAGCGCGGCCAGCTCCTTCAATGCCGCCAGATCGACGAAGCGCTCGACCGGATACACGTCCGCCTCGCTCAATGTCGAGACCGTCTCCGGCGTCTCGAACTGGAGCTCGCGCAGAATCCGGTCGCGGATGCTCGCCGGCATGTTGCTCTCCACCTCGAGCCGCACCGCCTCGCCGAACGGCCGGCGCGCAACCTCCGCTTCGACCGCCGGCAGAATGCCGCCCGCCGGGTCTTCGTCGATCTCGAGGTTGCCGCTGCGCGTGACCCGGAACGTGTGCGCGCGCACGACCTCGAGGCCGCGATACAGATTCGGCAGCACCGCCAGAATGACTTCTTCCAGCGGAATGAATCTGCGGTTGTCGCGCAGCGGCACGAAGCGTGGCAGCTCGCCCGGCAGCTGGATGGCGACGAAATGCTCGCGCTTGCTTTCCGGCAGCTTGACCACCGCGGCGATCGCGGGACGCAGGTTGCGGATGTGCGGGAACGGGTGCGTCGGATCCGCGATCACGGGCGTGATCACCGCCTCGATGTGCGTCGTATACGTGTCGCGCAAATAGCGCTGGTCCTTCTTGTCGAGATCATGCCAGCGAACGATGTGCACGCGCTGCTTCTCGAGCTCCGGCAGCAGCTGATCGATCAGATCCGCGTACGCGCGCTCGGCGATGTAGCGCGAGCGCAGCCGCGCGACTTCGAGCTGCTCCAGCGGCGTCAAACCATCCGGCGTCACTGTCGCCTCGCCGTCCGCGACCTGGTCCTTGAACTCCGCGATGCGGGTCATGAAGAAGTCGTCGAGTCGTGACCAGAACATGGACAGGAACTTGACGCGCTCGAGCAGCGGCGTCCGCCGATCCTCGACCATCGTGAGAATGCGCTCGTCGAACAGCAGCCGGCTGATCTCCGGGTTGAGCAGCAGCTCGGGGCCGACATCCTTGGACGCGACATCGTCCAGGTTGGCGGGCGTGGTGCGCTCCTTGACCTGCGAGACGGTCAGCTCGAAGAGGGTTGCGCTGTCGGTGTCTTCTTCCGCGTGCTCGGCGATCGCGCCCATGCGGCTGCGCAGCGCCGCGCGGCCGACCACGTTCGAGCGGGCCACCGCATTGAGCGCCGTCAGGGTGCGCGCATCGCGCACGGCCGGCGTGCCGACCATGGCCAGCACATCGTCGAGCCGGCTCCAGACGCAGGTGTTCTTCAGGCTCGCCACGTCCTCGGCCAGCCATGACTCGATCGAGGGATGGCTTTCCGTGCCGGCACTGGTGCCGAGATAGCGGATTCGTCCGTACGGGCGGCCGAAGTACTCGGAGAGCACGCGCCGCACGGCCTCGTGGCCGGTGCCTGGCCCGGCCGGCACCAGCAGCTGCTTGTCATGCCTGCGCAATGCGACGCGGCCGCGGTTGTAGGCGATCACCGCGACTTCGCGCGAGGCTTTGACGCTGGACTCCAGCCGCTCGATCTCGAGACGGCGCAGCAGATCGCGCGCGCGTCCAATGGTCTCCGTGAGCGTCAGCCGCACGCCGTACTTCTGCTCGAACTCCTGCACCAGCCCCTCGAAGCGAGGCGATTCGACGCCCGGCAGGCAGACCTCGAGCTCGTACAGCTCGCCCGTGACGTCACCCTGGCGCAGCGTGACCGCATCACCCGAGAACTTCACCTCGAGGCTGCTGCCCGGCAGGGTGGCCGCGCGATAGCGGCGCGTCACTTCCAGCTCGAGCGCGGCGACCAGGCGGCGCGGGTCGATGAGCGCGCGCACGATGCGCGCGGGCTCCGAGGTGCCGCTGAAGAGCACGGCCGGGTCGATGGCGGTGACTTCCGCCTCGGCGCGACGTCTTACCACCGCGCCTTCCGGCGTCACGTGATCGCGCACATCGACGGCGAGCGTCTGCCTGCCCCGATCGTCGATGTGCAGACGCACGGTCGCGCCCTTGTTCTCGAGATCGCCACCGACCGTCTCGAAGTAGACCACGCGGAAGAAGCGCATGTCCGCTTCGGTTTCGTTGAGACCGGGCGGCAGCGGCTGCGCCGCCATCTGCTCCAGCAGCTGGCGGGTGGGGATCTCGAAGCGAAGAACGCGCTCTGATGTCATCGCGCTCTTAGAACGCCTGTCCGAGGCTGATATAGAAGCGTCCTTCTTCACCTTTTGCATAACTCACGCTGATTGCATGTCCGAGCGAAGCGAACCAGAGGCCGCCGCCATAGCTGGTGTGCCAGCCCCCATCCGACTCCCCGTCGAGCCACACGCGTCCCGCATCGGCGAACCCGAGCACGCCCAGCTCGCCGCGCGTGAGCAGCGTGATACGCGTGAGCGGCACGCGCAGCTCCGTGCTGCCGTAGGCCGCGGCATCGCCTGCGAAGCGGTTCCACGTATAGCCGCGCAACGTGCTGCTGCCGCCGACGAACGCGGCCTCGTGCAGCGGGAAGCTGCCCCACACGCGCTGGCCGCCGGCGCGGAACGCGAGTGTCGACGCGCCCAGCGGCAGGTAGAAACGCGCGAGCGCAGCCGCGCTGCCAAAGCCTTCGGTCACATCCCACGCGGCGGGGTAACCGGCCGCGCTCAGTTCAAACGCGAATCCCCGCTGCTGCAGATGCGTGATGGTCGAACGATCAAAGCTGACGCCGGCGCGCGCGCCGACCTGGCCGAAGCCATCGGTCGGCACCACGCCCAGAGCGGGACTGTCGCCCGCCGGACGCGCGCGCGTGTAGCGCGCCGTCGGTGCCATCCACAGTTCCGTGCCGCCACCGGCGAACAGGCGCAGCTCGGGTGAGACCAGCAGCTCGTCGCGCCGAACCAGCGACAGCCTCTGGTCGATGAGCGGCGTGTGGTTGCCGAAGCCGAAGAAGCGGTTCGCCTCGAGCTGTGTCGCGTGCGCGAACATCGAAAGGCGCAGCGGTGCGGTCTCGAAATAGCGATCCGCGCTCAGCTGCAAGCCCAGCCGGCCGCTGGTCGTACCGACCAGGGCGCCGAGGGTGACCTGTGCCTCGTAAGGGCGGCGCCGAAAACCATAGTCCGTAATGGTCCGGCCCAGGCCGAGCACGACACCGTTGCCCTCGCCATAGTCCAGCAGCGGATCCCACGAAGCGTGTTTGCCCCACGTGCGCATGGCTTCCGAGCGGATCTTCTCGTCGAGAAAGCTTTCCTCGTCGTTCATCAGATCCTGCCAGCGTCCCCGCCGCTCCTCGCTCAGCACGCGCGGCTCGCCCTCCTCCTCGCACTCCTCCTGTTGGTCGCGCGAGCATTTGGGCGGCGTGGTCACGAACGGCGTCCGGATGATGCGCGTGTGCGCGCCCGCCACGATCGTATTGTCGCCGTGCGCATCGTAGAAGTGCGTCTGGTCGCCGCGGGCAACCACGGAGGAATCGATCAGGACGTCGTCGTCTTCACCGCCGACAATACGGACCTCGATGCTGCGCTCGACGCGGCCGCGCACGATCGCACGATCATCGCCTCGCTCGAGGTACACGCGAATCTCCTGCGTCTCAGCCGGCACGAAGTGGCGGGTGAACGTGGGCGGCTGCTGGCCGTCCGTCGCGAACTCGCCGCCGGCACCCTCACGCCAGATGCGCACGGTCACACTACCGTCCGCGTGGCGATCGATCTCGGCGCGCTCGTTTTCGGCCGACGCGAAAATGTCGGCATCTTCGTTGACCATCAGGTAATACTCGCGCGCGATGCTCTTCAGGTCATCGCGGCGCGAACGCAGGCCGGACTCGATTTCCTCACCGGTCAAAGCACGGTGTTGCGGCGGCATCTGCGCGACGGCGCGCGCGATCACCTCGTCCGTGAGTCGCCGCTGCACGAACGCCACGATCGAATCCCATGCGGCCGGCGAGATGTCGACCAGATGCGAGCGGTCGAATTCGCGGGTCATGAATACCAGCGTGCGCAGCTTCGGCATGTGGTCGCCGTAATTGGTGAGCTTCGGGTAGATCATTGCGCCGATCCGGATCAGCAGGCCACCGGATTCCATGAAGGCGTAATCGCGGTCGCGCGGAATCGGCCGGTAGCGGTCGAGATCGCCCTTTTCGAACACTGCGAAGCGCCACTGGTCGGCGCCGCGATCCGTGTCGCCGACGATGAAATCGATCAGCCGCGCGATCAGGTATTCCCGGCTGTCGAGCTGGTCCGACATCGATTCCTCGAGATTCTCCAGCAGCGTCTCGGCGGAGTCGATGTCATCCGCGCCGGCAAACACCTGCTCCGCTTCATCCGCATCTTCGGGGCGCTCCTCGATCTGTCCGACCATGTTCGCGAACTCGGCGCGAAACTCGCCGAGCCGCGGATCGTCCGGCAGCAAGACCAGGGTCGGCGGCGCGTGCAGCAGATCGACGGCCTCCTGAAGCACCGCTACCACCAGCGAGCCACTCGGATGCATGGACGAAGTCTGGTCCTGAATCACCGCGCCGATCGGGGTGTGGCGCAGGTCGTCCGGCAGTGCCTTGCGCTGCACGTCCTTGTTGCTGGAGCGGAACATGTAGATGCGGCCGTCGCCGCCTCGAAAGCGCAGCGTGCGGCTTTGATTGCCGCCCGCCTGGTAGGGCTCCAGTCCGCCCGCGTAGGTCGCGAGATTCAGCACGGGCATGGTGATCGGCACGCGCCACGCGTCGCGCCAGGTATCGCCGAAGAACACCTCCCACAGCTCAGAGCGCTCGTAGCGCGTCGAGGTCGGCACCGTCACCGTGCGCTGAGCCCATGCGTGCCCCGCACCAGCCACCAGCGCCAGCCATGCAACCAGGAACGCGCGTCTATTCTTCATCTTTCTGCGCAGCCTTCTTGAATGGAACGTACTCCGCCGCATCGATCTGGCGTGCCCAGCGCTCGTCGATTTCGCCGAGCAGCGCGAGCGGATCGCCTTTCTTGTCCTTCAGGCGCATCAGCACGGCGAACGTCTCGGTGCCGTTCCGGCGCCGGAACTTGTCGACGACGCGCCAGTCATCCGCGACCGAGCCGAGCGCCAATTCCACGCTCTGCCGGGCCGCTTCCGGATCGGACGTGTGCACGAGCAGGATGCCGTCGGTTGCCATGTCGCGCGCTTCCCGTGACACGCGCCAGCGGATCGCATCCCGCTGTGACGCATTGCGCGCGATCATCAGATCGCGATTGCCGACCGCGAACAGGTCGCGCGCTGTCTCGCCGTAGATCTCGCCCAGGTTGTACTTCCAGAGCACCAGGATTACTGCATTGAAGGCGAGCGACATGGCGAGTGCGATGTCGAGCGCCTGGATGCCTGCGGCAAGGCCGATACCAAGCGCGAGAAAGATGTAGACCGCGTCCTTCGGATCCTTGAGCGTGTTGCGGAACCGGACGACCGCGACGATGCCGGCCAGACTGAAGGCGAGGGCCACGCTGTCCTTGACCACGATGACGATCGCCGAGACCACCATCGGCAGGATGATCACCGAGTGGACGAGCGAAGGATCGTAGCGCAGCCGGCGCGTCAGCGTGTAGACCCACGCGACCGGCAGGCTGATCAGCAGGGCGCCGAGCGTGATGAACAGCACGGTGACCGCGCGCTCACCGGGACCGCCGGCCCGCGCGTCGAGGGTCAACGCATCGCGCTCGGTGAGATCCTCGAGCTGCGCGCCCGCGCCGAATTCGGGAGCGCTGACCCACGCGGTCCGGATCAGCGGACTCCAATACAGGAGTGCGATCCCGATGCCGATCAGCAGCAGGTAATAGCCGGCCAGGCGCAGGAAGGAACCTTTGCGCTCCGGCCCAAGTCGTTGTCCCGGACGCACTTCGGCGTCGCCCGGCGATTCCGGTGTCTGTCGCCTATCGGCCCCGTTCGGCAGCGCTTTATTGTCGTCCTGCATGGCCTTTCTCGATCCACAGCGTACGCGCGGTCTGTAGAAGCAAGGGCCAAGCCAGACGCCGTCTTTTCAGATACATTGGCCCACACGGGAGCATGGGAGCATGAGAGAGCGGGCTTTCGTCACTGGGGCAACCGGCTATACCGGGCAGGCGGTCGTGCGCGAGCTGGTGCGGCGCGACGTCGAATGCATTGCTCACGTGCGCCCCGACTCACCGCAACTCGAACAGTGGCGCGCACGTTTCACCGGCCTGGGCGCGACCTTCGACTGCACGCCGTGGGGTGATGCGGAGTTCGACGCGGTGATCCGCCACTACCGCCCGGCATTCGTGTTCGCGCTGCTCGGCACGACGCGACAGCGCGCGCGCCGGGCGCGGCGCCGGGGTGCGCGCGACTCGTACGAGACGGTGGATTACCAGCTGACGTCGATCGCGCTGAAGGCGACGGCGAAGCTGAGTCCGGACGCCAGGTTCATCTATCTTTCGTCCGTAGGTGTGCGCGCCGGCACGCGTAATCCGTACCTCGCCGCGCGCTGGCGGCTCGAGAGCGAGCTGAAGCAATCCGGACTGCGCTACGTCATCGCGCAGCCGGCCTTGATCACCGGCGCCGACCGCGAGCAATTCAGGATCACCGAGCGGGGCGCCGCACTGGCCGCGCAGGCCGTGTTCGCGGCCGCGGGCGCGCTCGGATTTCGCACCTTCACGCAGCGCTACGCGACGCTCACGGGCCCGCAGCTCGGCCGTGCGCTGGTGAACGCGGCACTCGATCCTTCGTGCACGAATGTCATGCTCGAGGTCCCGCAGCTCACGGCATTGTCGAAGGCATGAATCTCTTCACCGGCACCAGCGGCTTCGCGTACAAGGAATGGAAGGGCAGCTTCTATCCGGAAGACATGAAAGCCGATGCGATGCTGCCGTACTACGCCGCGCACTTCCGTGCCTGCGAGATCAACAACTCTTTCTACCGCATGCCGGCCGAGAAGACGCTGCGGCAGTGGTCGGAGCAGGTGCCGCCCGAGTTCCGGTTCGTGCTCAAGGCGTCACAGAAGATCACGCACTTCACACGCTTGAAAGAAGAAGCGCGGCAGCCGCTCGCGTATTTCATTTCGACGGCGCGCTCGCTGGGTGCGCAGCTCGGCCCGATTCTGTTTCAGCTGCCGCCCAATCTGAAGCTCGATCTGCCGCGGCTCGGGCATTTCCTCGATTTCATTCCGGAGGACGTGCGCGCGGCCTTCGAATTTCGCCACGTATCATGGTTCGACGACGCCGTCTTCGATATGCTGCGGGCGAAGCGCGCCGCGCTGTGTATTGCGGATACCGAGGAGCAGCAGACGCCGAAAGTTGCGACGACGTCCGATTGGGGATACCTGCGCCTGCGGCGCGTCGAGTACGGCCCGGGCGAGCTGGAGCAGTTCGCGGCGTGGACACGACAGCAGAGCTGGCGCGACGCCTACGTCTTCTTCAAGCACGAGGAAGCCGGCACGGGTCCGCGCCTCGCCAGGCATTTCGAGAAGGTCTTCGAGGACGCTAGCAGGGGTGCTGAAAAACGGGCAGAGTAGTTTGGGTGAAGGCAGGGCGCTACGCAGACCGTGCGGTTTTACAGCGTATCCTGCATAAACCTATGGTTAGAGCGATCCGGTGGCCCAGCAGGTTTATGGCGAGTACGCAGGAAAAACGCGACGGTCTGCGTAGCGCCCGGCCATCACCCCAAGCGGCCCCGGTTTCAGC
>JBQTJO010000327.1:0-3939 GCA_052387015.1 Gemmatimonadota bacterium | reverse complement strand
CGCTGCGCCCGCAACGCAAGGCGCGACGACGAAGGCATAGCAGCGTTATTTCGAGGAGGAGCAACGCAGCGATGCGGGATGCAGCGGCCCTCGAATGCCAAGGAAGTTACGGGACGGGACACTAGAGCGGCGTCACCCGCACGTCGCTCAGAGCGGCCTGCCACGCTTCGCTCGACAGCAGCTCGGCTCCTTCGCAGGCGAGGACGGCCGTGCCGGCTGCGACGGCTCGACGGAGCGCTTCATGGGGAGGCGCTCCGTTTCCGTCTGCGACCAGGAACGCGGCCAGAAAGGTGTCGCCCGCACCGACCGCGCTGCCGCGCTGGTTGACCGGCCCGTGCGCGTGCCAGCAGCCATGAGTGTCCGCGAGCACCGCGCCTCGCTCGCCCAGCTTGATCAGGACGCGCGGCGCGGCCGCTAGCAGCGAGCGCGCGGCCGCGGCCGCCTCCCGCACCGACACGATCGGCTGCGCCGCCAGGCGCGCCGCCTCGTGCTGGTTGGGCGCGAGCAGATCACACCCGGCTTTCACTGCACGCTCCAGCGGCTCGCCATCACAATCGGCAATGAAGCGCGCGTTGTGTGCGTGCGCGATGCGCGAGAGCAACGCGAACAGATCGTTGCCGACGCCGCGCGGTATGCTGCCGGAACACACCAGCCACTCCGGCTTCAGCTCTTCACACGCACTCTGGATTGTCCGCAGCAGCCTGACACGATCGCCTTCAGACAGCTCCGGCCCGCGCGGATTGATCAGCAGCGAGCGACCGGTCGCCGTCTCACGCACCGCGACGAAGGTGCGCGTCTCGCCTTCGATCGGGACGGAGATGTAGCGGGTTCCGTCGTCGTCGAGCAGCGCCGCCAGCTCGGCGCCGGTGCGGCCGCCGAAGAACGCGAGCGCGACACTCTCGCCGCCCAGCACGCGCGCCGCACGCGTCAGATTGATGCCTTGGCCGCCGATCCTGCGGCGCGGCATTGCTACCCGATTCGCATCATCCCAGACGAGTTTGTCCGTCTCGTGCAGCAGGTCGATCGAGGGATTGGGTGTGACGGTCAGGATCATAGGGTGTCATAGTTTGATAAAAATCTTTCTGCGATACAAAACCCACATGACACCCAGCCAGAAGAGCACGTACGTAATCGCGAATGCCAGCGATGCGTTGATCGGCGACGCCCAGCTCAAATAGAAGTGCCGGAAGATGTACGTCTTGAGCGCGATCTCGCTGCCCGCATCCTGCACCTGAATCAGGTTCAGCACGCGCGCGAACGCGCTGGACAGGAAGAATGCCGCGATCGCGTTCATGCCATAGACGACGAAGGGCGTCGCCCATTTCCGGTACCCCTTGACTTCGATCAGGTAATAGCAGACCGCCAGCATGTGACAGGCGAGGCCGGCGGTGAACAGCACGTACGAGCTGGTCCACAGCGCCTTGTTGATCGGAAAGACCCACCCCCACACCACACCCGCGATCACGCCCGCCCAGCCGGCGACGAACAGGCCGGCCACTTTCTCGAGTTGGCTGCGGCCCGAGCGGATCCAGGTGCCGGCGAGGCCGCCGAGCAGGGCGGTGCCGATCGCGGGTAGCGTGCTGAGCAGCCCTTCGGGGTCCCAGGTGCGCGACTCGCGCCAGAGATGGTCGGTCCCGAAGACCACGCGATCGATGTACGCGCCCAGATCGAGACCGGGACGCAGTGCGCCCGTGTAGCCGCCCGGCACCGGCACGAGCGTCTGGAGCGCCCAGTAGCCGAGCAGCAGCACGGCCGTCCAGATGACCTGGCCGCGTACGCCCGTATACAGATAGATGCCTGCGCCGAACAGGTACGCGATCGCGATGCGCTGCAGCACGCCCGGAATGCGAATGTGCGCGAAATCGTAGCCGACCCACGGGAAGCTGTGCAGCGCGAGGCCGACGAGGAAAATGAGGCCAGCGCGCTTCGCCGTTTTGAGCAGCAGCTCGCGTCGAGGCGCGCCTCGATCGATCAGCTTGCCGAACGAGTACGTCATCGCGACGCCGACGATGAAGACGAAGAACGGAAAGATCAGATCGGTCGGCGTCCAGCCGTGCCAGGCGGCGTGCCGGAGCGGCGGATAGATGTTGCCCCAGCTGCCGGGATTGTTGACCAGCAGCATGCCGGCGATGGTGATGCCGCGGAACGCGTCGAGGGAAGCGAGGCGGAGGGGCGTAGGGGTGGAGGGGGGTAGGGGCGCAACCTCCGTGACCTCCGGCGCACCACTGACTGGATCTACCGTCCTCGTTTGGTTCATGGCAAAAATCTAACGCCTCCGGATTCCCCTCGCCCCTACTCCCCTACTCCCCTACTCCCCTACTCCCCTACTCAACTTGTCGCTGGAACTGCCCGTGCCCAGATTCCAGGCATGGCTACGGATTTGACGAAACTGCCGATCGAGAAACGTCCGTCCCGGCTGCGCTTCGACGGCCGCATCCTTTTCCTGGTCGACGACGCCGACCTCATGCGCCGGCAGCTCGCGGGCGAGGACCCCGAGCTGACCGGCGAGCTGCGCGCGAAGCTGCGCGACCAGATCTCGACCGACGAGATCACGCCCGCCTATATCTGCTACTACTTCGACGAGACGCTCGGCCAGTTCCCGTACCTTGGCCTGCGCGCGTCCGGCGAGTTCCCGGTCACACGCGGCTCGGTCAGGAACGGCGGCTTCGTGGGTTCCGTCAGCGGCAAGCGGCGCGGCAAGGGCAGCTCGCGCGAGCAGTCGCCGTACGCGGAGCTGATGGCCGGCATCCAGGTCGTGATCGCGGAGAACATCGAGCGCATCTACAACGAGAACTGCCAGAATCTCGGTGTCCTGACGTCCACCGATTTCTCCCTGATCGATCGCATCCGCCGTGGTGAAGAGATCTCGCTGGACGAGTTCACGGAAGGCGAAGACGAGATCACGAAAGGCATCATCGAGTACGGTGGGCTCTTCGAGTACAACGTCGCGCGCATGCAAGGCAAGGTGACTCTAGCGCGCGTCGCCACGCCGGCGCGACCGATGACGATCTCGGAGAAGATCTTCGCGCGGCACTGGGTGGTGGATGCGGCGGCCGGCCGCTACGGCGTGGCCGCGGTCAAGCCCGGCGATTCCGGGTTCGTGACGACCGCCTATCGTTTTTCGCACGAGTACGTATCGCCGATGGCGGCCATCTTCTTCGAGCAGAAGCTGGGGCCGGACGCGAAGGTGAGCGACGCGTCGTCGGTCATCATGTTCCGCGATCATCTGACCTACCTGCACGAGGTCATGCCGCCGGAGCGCGTGCAGCTGGGCCTGCTCGACGTCGCGCGCCAGCTCAAGGACAAGCAGGAGGCGTTCGCGAAGAAGCAGGGCGTCATTTACTACGGCGAGCGCATGGGCTACCGGCTCGGCTCGGAAGCGATCTGCCACTCGAAGATGCTCGAGTCCTATGCGGAACCCGGACAGCTGATCGTCGGCACGGACTCACACACGCCGCATTCGGGCGCGATCGGCTGCATCGCGTTCGGCATCGGCACGACCGCCATCTTCAATTCGTGGATCACCAGGGACGTGCGCGTCTCGGTGCCGCCCTCCTTCAAGGTCATCGTGCACGGCGGCAAACCCGCCAACGTGACCGCCAAGGATTTCATGCTGGAGATCCTGCGCCACCCCTACATCAAGGATGGTCAGGCCATCGGTCAGATCATCGAATACGCGGGTGAAGCGATCGAGGCCTTGAGCGTGGACGAGCGCGCCACCATGACCAACATGGCGGCGGAAGTCGGGGCATTCACGGGCATCGTTGCGCCAGACGAGCGCACCGTCGAGTACCTCGTCGCCGAACGTGGAATGTCGCGTTCAAACGCACAGGAGCTTTGCAAAGACCTGCAGTCCGATCCTGGTGCGGAGTACGTGAAGATCATCGAGATCGATGCGGCTTCACTGCGGCCGATGGTCGCGCTGCCGGGCGATCCCGG
>JBQTJO010000326.1:0-4245 GCA_052387015.1 Gemmatimonadota bacterium | reverse complement strand
TGGCGACGACGGGTGCGAAGGACTACTACCGCGTTCTGGGCGTCGGCGAATCCGCATCCGCCGACGACATCAAGAAGGCGTATCGCCGTCTGGCCAAGCAGTACCATCCCGACGCGAACCCGAACGATCAGGCCGCGGCCGAGCGCTTCAAGGAGATCGGCGAGGCGTACGGCGTGCTTTCCGACCCCGGCAAGCGCAAGCAGTACGACACCGTGCGCAAGCATCCGTTCGCCGGGTTTGCCCGAGCGGGAACGAGACCGGGAACGGGAGCGGGAGCGGGCATCAGGTTCGAAGACCTGAGCGATCTTGGCGGACTCAGTGACTTATTCGAGTCAATCTTCCAGCGCGGTGGCAAAAGGCGCGGGAAGGCGGCGCCGCAGCGCGGTGCCGACATCGAGTACGTCGTCGAAATTCCCTTTCAGACGGCGGCGCGCGGCGGGCGCATCACCATCACGGTACCGGTGACCGAGGAGTGCGCGACGTGCACCGGCACGGGCGCGGCGCCCGGCACGAAGCTCGTCACCTGTCCCGAGTGCGGCGGCTCCGGCAACATCCAGTTTGGGCAGGGCGGCTTCGCGGTATCGCGGCCGTGTCCGAACTGTCTCGGCCGCGGGCAGGTGCCGCAGGCGCCGTGCACAGTGTGCAAGGGCACGGGTCAGGTGCGCGAGCAGCGGCAGATCGCGATCAACGTACCGGCCGGCGTCGACACCGGCTCGAAGCTGCGCATGGCCGGCCAGGGCGAACGCGCGGCGGCCGGCGCCGGCGACCTGCTGGTCAGCTTCAGGGTTCAGCCGGACCGCTTCTTCACGCGTGACGGCCTCGACGTGACCGGCACCATTCCGATCAACCTCGCCCAGGCCACACTCGGCTCGAAGGTGCGCGTGCGCACGCTGGACGAGAAGAAGGTCTCGCTGAAAATCCCGCCGGGCACGCAGTCCGGCACGCGTTTCCGCATTCCAGGGCAGGGTATCGAGAAAAACGGCCGCCGCGGGGACCAGTATGTGCAGGTTAAAATCGAAGTGCCCGACGAGCTCACGGATGAGCAGCGCAAGGCGTTCGAGGAATTCGCCGAAAAGACAGGATTGAAACACTGATGAGCAAAACGTTCTCTGATGACAACCTGCTCGTGTGGGAAGCGTATCCGTCGTCGAACGATCTGGGCGAGGCGGAGAACCCGCACATCGTCTTCAACTGTCTGACCAACCGGCTGCGCCGGCCGCGCTGGCTGGATTGCGAGGGCAATGTCGCGGCTGCGGAGAAAGTAGTCGCGGAGGCGAACCAGAATGAGTTGCTCGCGTTGTTCCGGCGGTCGGTTGAGATAGACTGAACTTATTCGAATTCAATTATCCTCTGATCCTTCCTCCACCAACCAGCACATCACCACGATAGATCACACCCGACTGGCCAGGCGTAACGGCTCGCTGCGTTTCCGCCAGCTCGACCGAGATCAGATCATCATTGATTGAACGCACGATTCCCGGTACCGCACGCGCACGATGCCGAACCTGCACGAACACTTCTTCGCCGGGATGCGGAAGTGTATCCAGCCAGTTCAAGTCGCCAATGACGACGTCGCGCGTCAGCAGCTCGTTCTCCTCACCGACCACGACTTCGTTGGTTGCCGGCTTCACGCCGAGCACGTAGAGCGCGCGGCCGCGGCCGCCGCCGAGACCCTTGCGCTGGCCGACCGTGTAGCGCGCGTAGCCGCCGTGCTCGCCGATCACATCGCCGTTCGCTGTCACCATGCGGCCGGGCGTGAGCGCGGCATGCTCGCGGCCGACGCGCTGCGCCAGGAACTCCGCGTAGTCGCCGGCCGGCACGAAGCAGATCTCCTGCGACTCCGGCTTGTCGGCCGTGACCAGCCCCAGCTCGCGCGCCTTCGCGCGCACTTCCGGCTTGCTCAGCTCGCCGACCGGAAAACGCAGCTGCGGCAGTACCTCTGACGGTACACCCCAAAGGAAATAGCTCTGGTCCTTGTTGCGGTCCAGCCCACGCGCGAGACGAACCGTACCTGCCTCCGCCTCCGCACCCGCCTCCGCACTCAGAACGCGCGCATAATGGCCGGTCGCGATGGCGTCCGCACCGAACGCGCGCGCGCGCCGCAGCAGATCCGGAATCTTCGTGTTCGAGTTGCAGCGCACGCACGGATTCGGCGTGCGCCCCTCGATGTACTCGTGCACGAAGTCGTCGATCACGGAGGCGGTGAACGCTTCCTCCATATCGAAGACGTAGTGCGGAATGCCCAGCTTGTCCGCGACGCGCTTCGCATCCATGATGCCGTCGAGGCCGCAGCACGTACGGGTAGGACCGGCGTTCCCGGAATAGCAGAACGTCTTCATGGTCACTCCCACCACGCGGCAGCCCTGCTCGGCGAGCAGCGCGGCCGCGAGCGAGGAGTCGACACCGCCCGACATTGCGACAACGACCGTCTTCATTTTTTGGTTCCCCGCTGTTTTCAGTGGATGAGGGTCTGTACGGCAATGCTGCTGGACGGCTAAGGTAGCGGCTCGGCGGCGAGGGTGCCGCCGACAGCTCGCGACGTGGTCCGACCGTGTGTGAGCTGACCTGACGACGGTGCCGTGGAGTCCAGACATGCGCGATACGCAGCTCTTCCAGCAGGCCTTGGGTGTGACGGATCCCTGGTATGTTAGCCGAACTGAGTTTGATCAGGCAGCATCGCGTCTGGACCTGTACATCGATTTCGCTTCTGGGGCGACGTTTGCGTGCCCTGAGTGTGGTGCCGCCGGATGCAAGGCGCATGACACGGAAGAGAAGACATGGCGGCATCTGAATTTCTTCCAGCACGAGGCCTATCTGCATGCGCGCACGCCGCGTGTGCGGTGCGCCAGGTGCGGGGTACGGCTGGTGCAGGTGCCGTGGGCGCGGCCAGGCAGTGGCTTCACGCTGCTGTTCGAGGCGTTGGTGATGATGCTGGTCAAGGACATGCCAGTCGCGGCGATCGCCCGCATGGTACGAGAGCATGACACCCGACTGTGGCGCATCGTGCACCACTACGTGGATCAGGCGCGCGCCGAAGCCGACTTCTCGCAGGTGAGCCATGTTGGCATGGATGAGAAAGCGAGCCGGCGCGGACACAGGTATCTGACGTTGTTCGTGGATCTGGACGAGTCGCGGCTGCTGTTTGCGACCGAGACGCGGGAATCTACTACCGTAACCAGCTTCCGTAATGATCTGGAACAACACGGCGGCGACACCACGCAGATCCGAGAGTTTTGCCTCGACATGTGGCCTGCTTACATCAAGGGCATCCGCGACGCCTTTCCCGCGGCGAGCATGACCTTCGACAAGTTCCACGTCATGAAACTGCTGAACGAAGCTGTCGACAAGGTACGGCGCCAAGAGCAGCGCGCGCGGCCCGAGCTCAAGCGTAGCCGCTACGTCTGGACGACAAACCCGGAAAACCTCAGCCCGGATCAGTTCGCCCTGCTCGATGCGCTGAACGTGCGGCGCCTCAACTTGAAAACCGCGCGCGCGTACCACATGCGCCTCGCTTTTCAGGAGTTCTGGAGTACGCAGGGTCAACTCGCAAAACAATTCCTCAGGCGGTGGTACTTCTGGGCGACACACAGCCGGCTACAGCCCATGATCGACTTTGCACGAATGCTGCGCCGTCACGAAGACGGCATCCTGCGGTGGACGGAGAGCCGCGCGAGCAACGGCGTCCTCGAGGGCATCAATAGCCTCGTCCAGGCAGCAAAGGCCAAGGCGAGAGGCTACCGTTCAACTCGCAATCTCATCGCCATGGCATACTTGCTCGCTGGGAAGCTCAACTTCCGGCTCCTATCCACGTGAAACAGCGAGGAGCCATTGCGCCGAGGAATCGCTCGAGTCTCAAGCATTGGCGTACTTCTATTTTCCCACACAGACGACCACGTGGGGTTCGTGGAATCACGCGGCCGGCAGACCTGCCACCTGGGATCGGCTGGCCATACGCAATCTATGGAAGACTAATCTTTGGCCAGGAGGACCATAATGTGCCGAATTGCGAATGCTGTATGCGTTGTATTGTTGGCAGCGTGTGGCGGACCCGAAGTCGTCATCGACGATCGTCCTCCAGAACCTGACGTTCACGCGCTCGTAAGTGGAAGAATAACCGATGAACGCGGCAATCCCGTTGATTCTGTTGTGGTCACCCTGCACCCTCGAATCTCCACCGGCACGGGAGGAGTTCAGGCTATCTACCAGGGCGTGACGGCGACGACGTCTGCGGATGGAAGGTTTAGC
>JBQTJO010000325.1:0-8375 GCA_052387015.1 Gemmatimonadota bacterium | reverse complement strand
GTGCGGCTGTTCCTGCCGGCGGCGCTGCTGACCGTGATCACGGGCATCGGCATGGTGCAGGTCGCTCACCTGAGCTTTGGCAGCACCGGGATCGTGTGGGGACTGGCCGGTGGCGTGGTTTCGGTGCTTCTGGGTGTGGTCTTCACGGGCGGTGCCGCCCGGCGACTGGCCATAGCGGACCTGTTTTCCATGTTTCATGTTGCCACTTTCCAACATGACGGTAAGGCACTTCATCGAAGTGTGACATTCATTCAAGGGGGCTGCTCATGCCTGAACCGGTCAGGATGAAAAGATGACAAACAGGTCCGATCGTCCGACCAGGAGGTCCGAGCGTCTCGCGCTCGCTCTGCTGGTCGCGCTGGCCGCCGGCTGTAGCGCCGTCCGCGCCGCGCCGGAGCCCGCGCCGCGCGCGACCGCCGTACGGCCCGCCGCAGACACCACGCGCAAGGGCTACACGGCGGCGGATGTCCAGTTCATGCAGGGCATGATCGGGCATCATGCGCAGGCGGTCGTGATGGCCGCGCTCGTGCCCGAGCGAACGGCTCGTCGCGATCTGCACATGCTGGCCGAGCGCATCACGGTCTCGCAGGAGAGCGAGATGGAATTCATGCGCAGCTGGCTGCGCCGGCGTGGCGAAGCGGTCCCGGACACGGCGGCCCACGCGCATGCCGCGGCCGGCCATGGCACTCTGATGCCGGGCATGCTGACGCACGAACAGCTCACCCAGCTGACGAACGCAGCCGGTCCGGAATTCGAGCGGCTGTTCCTACAGTTCATGATCCAGCATCACGAGGGCGCGCTGCAGATGGTGCGGCAGCTCTTCGCTACCCAGGGATCCGGGCAGGATCCCGAGATTTTCATGTTTGCATCCGATGTCGACGCAGACCAGTCCGCCGAGATCCGGCGGATGAGCGCACTACTCACCAGCCTCCAGTGATATCATGACATTCAGAGTCAACGCTGTCGTTGCAGCCATAGCTGTACTGTCGGTCGCACCGCACGCCGGCGCGCAGATGGCGGGAGATCCAAGAGTCGGGCTCGAAGCCGGCTGGCTGGACGCGGGTCAGGCCATCCGCAATCTCGAGCTGGTCGCGCACCAGCCGAAACCCGCTGCCTTCCTGGATCCTTCGAACCCGGGCGCTGCCGGTCAGACCAACTCCGACCTCGCGTTCAAGGACAATTTCGTTTTCCAAGGCACGTACGGCGGTTTCCAGGTGTGGGATATCGGCGACGTGAGCAAGCCGAAGCTGCGCCTGGCGTTCGTGTGTCCGGGCGGTCAGGGCGACGTCTCCGTGCACGGCAACCTGCTCTTCCATTCCGTCGAAGCTACGAGCGGCCGGCTGGACTGCGGCACGCAGGGCGTGATAGACACGGTGAGTGCGGAGCGTTTCCGCGGCGTGCGCATCTTCGACATCAGTGACATCGATCGGCCGAAGCAGGTCGCGGCCATTCAGGCGTGCCGCGGCTCGCACACGCACACGCTGGTCACCGATCCGAAAGACAAGAGCCACGTCTACATCTACATCTCCGGCACCAGCGTGGTGCGCTCGCCCAGCGAGCTGGCCGGCTGCTCCGGACGTGCGCCGGAGGAGGATCCGAACACTTCGCTCTTCCGCATCGACATCATCGAGGTGCCGCTCGCCGCGCCGCAGAACGCACGCATCGTCAACTCGCCGCGCATTTTCGCCGACACGGCCGGCAACATCGCGGGTCTCTGGCTGGGCGGCACGCACGGTGAAGGCACGCAGCAGACGTCGCGCACGGATGAGTGTCACGACATCACCGCCTACACACAGATCGGGCTGGCGGCCGGTGCGTGCTCGGGTAACGGCATCCTGCTCGACATTAGCGATCCGGTGAATCCGAAGCGCATCGCTGAAGTCGCAGACCCGAACTTCGCGTACTGGCATTCCGCGCCATTCAGCAATGACGGCGACAAAGTCATCTTCACCGATGAGTGGGGTGGCGGCCGCGGGCCGCGCTGCCAGGCGACCGATCGGCCGGAATGGGGCGCGGATGCGATTTTCACGCTGCAAAACCGCGAGCTGGAGCTGGAGAGCTATTACAAGCTGCCGGCCGCGCAGAGCCGGTTCGAGAACTGCGTGGCGCACAACGGCTCGCTGATCCCGGTGCCCGGCCGCGACATCTTCGTGCAGGCGTGGTACCAGGGCGGCATCTCGGTCGTCGACTTCACGAATCCCGACCAGCCGGTCGAGATCGCCTTCTTCGATCGCGGACCGATGAGCGACACCGCGCTGGTATCGGGTGGCTACTGGTCGGCGTATTGGTACAACGGCAACATCTACGGCTCGGAGATGGCGCGCGGTCTCGACAGCTTCGCGCTGACACCGAGCGAATTCCTCTCGCAGAACGAGATCGAGGCGGCCAGGCTCGTGCAGGTCGACGAGCTGAACGTGCAGGACCAGCGTCGCTTCACGTGGCCCGCGAGCTTCGTAGTGGCGCGCGCGTATCTGGATCAGCTGGTGCGCGCGGATGGGCTGCGACGCAGCTGGTCAGCTCCCATCTATACCGAGCTGACGCGCGCGGAAAAGCTGAGCGGGCAGGCACGGCGCACGGCCTTGACGCGGCTGGCGACGCGACTCGAGCGTGACGCGCAGGACGCGCACGATGCGGAGCGCGTGAAGGCGCTGGCGGCGACGGTCAGGGAGCTGGCCGCGGCACGCTAGCAGGCTGGGCGGAGAGGACGAGTAGCGCATCCAGCCGCGGGATGCGTCTCGTCCTCTTCGTGCGACGGCGGCAGGTGAGCAAGGCTGGTATTCGCTGCCTTCCGGGCGCGAGCGGTTACCGTGCCACCCACACTGTTAGCGTCACTGGTACCGCAAACCGCCATTAGTTTACGCGCGCACCGCCCGCCGCGCCATGTAGTCCTCGGGAGCGACGAGCCAGAAGCGCCGCGCAGCCTCGTGCCAGTGGCGAAGGATGCGTCGTGCGTTGCGGCTGTGCGTGCGGCGCGCGTGCGCGCGCACCAGCGCATGCAGCTCCTCGAGATCCGGCGAGGCCAGCCGAACACAGATTACGCTTTCCGAGTTTACACGCTCGGCAAAGTTTGGATTCGCACTCAGGACGTAGGCCGCACCGCCGCTCATGCCGGCGCCGAAATTCCAGCCGGTCTCGCCCAGCACGACGACCCGCCCACCCGTCATGTACTCGCAGGCGTGATCGCCGACACCTTCGATCACGGCGACGGCGCCGGAATTACGAACGGCGAATCGCTCACCGGCACGGCCGGCAGCCATGAGCAGTCCACTGGTCGCGCCATAGAGCGCGACGTTGCCGATGATGACGTTGCGATGCGGCGCACGACGCGCGGCGCCGGTCGGCCTCACAACCAGCCGGCCACCGCACAAGCCCTTGCCCACGTAGTCGTTCGCTTCGCCGTCCAGCACGAGCGTCAGACCGCGCGCGGCAAACGCGCCGAAGGACTGGCCGGCGCTGCCGCGGAAGCGCAGGCGAATCGTGTTATCCGGCAGTCCCTGCTGTCCGTAGCGGTTGGCGATCTCACCGGAAATACGTGCGCCGACCGCGCGATCGCAGTTACGAATGCCGCGTTCCGCGTGAAATGCGGTCGCCTGCGTCACGGCCGGCAGGGCGTCGCGCAGCAGCTCATCATCGAGTGATTCCGCACGTGCCGGCGGATCGTTGCGGGGCTGGAGGCAACGGATTGCCGGGCCCTGCGCGACCTGCAACATGGCAGCGAGTCGCAGTCCGGCAGGCGAGCTCGATTGCCGCAGCAGATCGGCCCGGCCGATCGCCGCTTCCAGGCTCGTGAGGCCGAGACCGGCCAGCAGCTCGCGCACGTCGGCGGCCAGGTTCAGGAAATACCGCATCACGTGCTCGGGCGATCCGCGGAACTTCGCGCGCAGCTCCTCGCGCTGGGTAGCAATGCCGGTTGGGCACGTATCGCGATGACATTGGCGAGCCATGTCACAGCCGAGTGCGACGAGCGGTGCGGTGCCGAACCCGAATTCCTCCGCGCCGAGCAGCGCGGCGACCACGACATCGCGAGCGGTCGTGAGACCCCCGTCCGTGCGCAGCCGCACGCGGCCACGCAGTCCGTTTGTCACCAGCGCCCGCTGCGCCTCGGCGAGGCCGAGCTCCCAGGGCACGCCGGCGTGCTTGATGCTGGTCAGCGGAGAAGCGCCCGTGCCGCCGGCGTGACCGGAGATGACCACGTAATCGGCATAGGCTTTGGCCACACCCGCGGCGATGGTGCCGACGCCGGTTTCCGCGACCAGCTTCACGCCGATGCGCGCCCGCGGATTCACACGTTTCAAGTCGTAGATGAGCTGCGCCAGGTCCTCAATGCTGTAGATGTCGTGATGCGGCGGAGGACTGATCAACGACACGCCGGGCTGCGAGTGGCGAAGCCGCGCGATCAGCTGCGTGACTTTATGGCCGGGCAGCTGCCCACCTTCGCCGGGTTTCGAGCCTTGCGCGATTTTTATCTCCAGTTCTTCGGCGCGCGCGAGATACCACGCGGTTACGCCGAAGCGACCCGATGCCACCTGCTTGATCTTGTTGTCGCGCCGATCGCCGTCGGGTCCACTCTCATAGAGCTCGGGATTTTCGCCGCCCTCGCCGGAGTTCGAACGCGCGCCCAAACGATTCATCGCAATGGTCAGGGTGGCATGTGCCTCCGGTGACAGCGCACCGAGCGACATCGCGCTCGTAATGAACCGGCGAGCTATGCTGGCGGCGTCCTCCACCGCGTCAATGTGGACGGGCTGCGCAGCGGCCGAGAACTCGAGCAGGTCACGCAGCTGCGCTAGCGGCTGGTTCGCGAGCTGCCGGAATGCGCGCCATGCGTCCTGCCGATCGCTGTCGACGCGGCGTCCTGAGCCGACGCTGTCCTGGAGCGCTCGCACCGCGAGCGGATTCCACGCATGATGCTCGGCATGATCGGCGCGGCGAAAGCGGGCGCGACCGTGGTCCGGGAGCGGCTCGCCGGCTGGCGCGCCGAACGCTGCTGCGTGGCGGGTGCGGACGGCTTCCGTGAGAGCGTCGAAACCCAGGCCTTCGATAGAGCTGGGCATACCGTCGAAGCAGCGCAGTACAACCTCCTGCGCCAGACCAAGCGCCTCCAGCTGCTGCGCGCCGCGATAGCTGGCAACCGTGGAGATGCCCAGCTTCGACATCACCTTGCGCAGTCCGGCGCAAAGCGCGCCGACCAGCCGCTGCTCGCCGTGCTCGCTGTCCAGTTCCCGCGCGATGCCGAGCGCGAGCCAGGGCCATACAACGGTGCCGCCGCAGGCGATCAACACGGCTGCGTGATGCGTATCCCAGCAATCCCCTGCTTCGACGATCAAGCCGGCGCGCGCGCGCAGCCGTGCGGCGACCAGATGGTGGTGCACCGCACCGACCGCGAGCGGCATGGGAACGGCTGCGCGTTGCGCACTGAGGGCGCGATCGGTCAGCACGAGCAGGCCGGCGCCGGCAGCGACCGCCGCTTCCGCGCGGGCCGCGATCCGGTCAACGGCGGCAAGCAGGTGGCCGCCGTCCAGTTCGAATGTGCAATCCAGCTCGGCGACCGGGATTTCGTGCTGCGCGCGCAAGGCGGCAGCCAGGCCCGAAGTCAGAACCGGCGACTCGAGCTCGATCAGCGGCGTCGCGGTTGTACGTGCCACCAGCGGCGGACGTGGCCCCAGCCAGGTGCGCAGCGACATGACCACGGCTTCGCGCAACGGATCGATGGCAGGATTCGTGACCTGCGCGAAACGCTGACGCAGAAAGCTGTAGAACGGCTGCGGCGCTTGGGCCAGCGGCGGAATCGGCGCGTCATCACCCATCGACCAGACCGCATCCTTGCCGTCTTCGGCCATGGCGGTCAGCACGATCTTTATGTCCTCCTGACTCAGGCCGAGAGCGCGCCGCACGTCTTGTCCGACCGGCATCAGGGGCGCGGCGAGCTCCGGCGCCGGCAGGCGCACGGCGGCCCAGCGTGGCGCGGCGTAGCGGGTCAGACGCCGGCGGATCTGCGCGTTGTGCAGGATGCGGTGCCGCACCACATCGACCGCGAGCATTTCACCGGGACCCAGTCGCCCCTTCCTGATCACCTGCTCGTCATCCAGATCGACGACGCCGGCCTCCGATCCGGCCACGACCAATCCGTCCGCCGTGATCTTGTAGCGGCAGGGTCGCAGGCCATTGCGATCGAGCGCGGCACCGACCATGCGGCCGTCGCAGAAGGAAACGGCGGCCGGGCCATCCCAGGGCTCGATGAGCGGGGCGTGCGCGTGATAAAATGCGCGCACATCCGTGGAGAGCGCGGCGTTGGTCTCCTCCCACGCAGGCGTGATCAACATGCTCAAGGCATGCGTGATATCGCGCCCGGTGCGTCTCATCAGCTGCAAGGCGGCATCGAGCGCGGCCGAATCGGATTGCCCATCGGTGAGCACCGGGCACAATTCGGCCGGCAGTTCCGCTTCGCGAACCCGCATCCATGCGCGGTTTCCCCACAACGTGTTGATCTCGCCGTTGTGTGCGAGCATGCGAAACGGCTGCGCCATTTCCCATGATGGAAGGGTATTGGTGGAATAGCGCTGGTGATAGACGGCGAGCGCACTCTGGTAAAGCGGGTCGCTCAGATCCGTGAAGAAGCGAGGCACCTGATGGGCTCCGCACAATGCCTTGTAAACGATCGTGCGCGCGGAAAGCGAGCAGATGTAACCGGGTGCACGCGCACGCTCGAAACGCTTTTGCGCCAGATAAAGCTGCTGCTCGAAGACGCTGCCGCGCGTGCCGGCCGGCGCGGCGACCAGCACTTGCCGGACTTCCGGCATGGTTGCGCGGGCGGCCGCGCCGAGCGCCGCCGCGTCGACCGGCACAATGCGCCAGCCGAGCACGCGCAAACCTTCCGCTTCCAGCGCGGCATTCAGAGCCTGCTGGCCGAGCACATCGCCTGCCGGCAGGAACAGCATGCCGACGCCCAGGCGCTCGCGTGCGCGCAGTCTGAGCCCGTCACGTTCCGCTTCGCGCGCCAGCAAGCGACGCGGTATTTGCGTCAGAATGCCGGCGCCATCGCCGCTCTTGCCGTCCGCCGCGACCGCGCCGCGATGCTCGAGACAGCTGAGCGCGTCGAGCGCCATCCGGACCAGCGCATGATCGGGTCTACCCGTCACGCGCGCCACAAAGCCGACACCGCATGCGCCCCGTTCCAGTGTGCTCTCGAACTCGGATTGCCTCATCCCAATCTTCCTTTGCCGGCACAAGAAAACCGCCCTCACGCTCGAAGCGCGAGGGCGGTCAGAGAAGGAGCGGAAATTCTTCTATAAAGCCAACGCGCACAGCCGTATTGTCGCCCGAATATTCGACGGGCGGCGCAGGTTCGTTCGCGGGGACTTGTTCAACTGTGAGGCAATCATCGAGCTATCCGTTCTGTGGGTGTGACAGATCCCAAAGTACGACGATCACGCGCGTTTTGCAATCATCATGCGACCGGGTGGAACCCGCCTTGCCGCATACGGTTCTCGGCATTAACTCGAATCGAGGACGTCTTCGCGGCGAGTTTCGTAAAGCAACCGAGTGAGCGAACCCTTTCCAGAGTGGGTGGAGCCGATGGCGGCAACGCTCACATACGAGCGCTTCACCGGACCGGACTGGCTCTTCGAGCGCAAGCTCGACGGCATCCGCCTGCTCGCGTTCAAGCGGGGCCGCAGTGTCCGCTTGTTCTCGCGCAATCGCCTGCCGCAGAATGATGCGTATCCCTCGATTGTGAAGGCCGTTGCCGCTCTGCCGTTCCAGAATCTGATTCTGGATGGCGAAGCGACCTGGCGCATGGCCGCCAACGCTGCCTACCACATTTTCGACGTTCTATGGCTGAACGGCAGGGCCGTCACGGCATTGCCGCTCGAGCGTAGACAGAAACTGCTCGATACGATACCACTCGAAGCGCCGCTGGTGCGGGTAACGACCATGCCGGACGCCCAACCGTGGGAGCGCGCGTGCGCCGAGGGGTGGGAGGGGGTGATCGCGAAGCGACGCGATGCGCCGTACGAGCATCGCCGCTCCCGCACCTGGCTCAAAATGAAATGCGAGGCCTCGCAGGAGCTGGTGGTGGGCGGCTTCACGGACCCGCAAGGCGCCCGGGTCGGGCTCGGCGCGTTGCTGGTCGGCTACTACGACGGCGAGGACTTCGTTTTCGCAGGCAAGGTGGGAACCGGTTTCGACACCAAGCTGCTCATCGAGCTGCGCAGGCGACTGGATGGGATCGAGATCTCACGGCCGCCGTTCACCAAAGGCAAGGGACTGCCCAGGGTGCGCGCGTACTGGGTGATACCGGAGATCGTGGTGCAGGTCGCGTTTCTGGAGTGGACGGTGCACGGCAAGCTGAGGCATGCGCGTCTGATCGGCGTGCG
>JBQTJO010000324.1:0-2790 GCA_052387015.1 Gemmatimonadota bacterium | reverse complement strand
CGCTCCTGCTCCGCGCGCGCGGCGCCGACTTCCGCGCGGCCGGCACCCCAGCGCACGAGCGGCATCTCGATCTGGAGCGAAAAGCGCTGCTGCTCGAGCGGCGAGTGATACGCCTCATCGAACAGCGACGCGGTCTGGTTGTAGCCGAAGCCCGCACTCAGCCGGGCATTGAAATTGTTCTGGAGCCGCGCGGTCGTGACGCGCCGCTCCGATTGCACGCGCTGCAGCTCCAGAGTGCGCGTCTCGCTGCGGTTGGCCAGCGCCCGGCTGGCGGCGGTATCGGCAGCCACCGTAATGCGCAGCGAGGCGGGCGGGTCGGCGATCGCGAGTGGCGCATCGTCGGGCAGATTCAGCGCCAGGCGCAGCGCGGCATGCGCGCGTTCCTGCTCGAGCTTCGATGCTTCCACCGCCGCGCGCGCGCGCAGCACGGCGAGCTCGCTTTGCAGCAGGTCGTTTTCGGCGATCTTGCCCACTTGGTAACGACCCTGCGAGATCTGAAACAGGCTGTCGTTCACGGCCGCGTTAGCGAGTGCGTTCGCGACCGCGACCTGTGCGGCATAGACGTCGAAGTAGGCATTGGCCGCGCTCGCGGCGATGTCCTCGCGGGCTGCCAGGAACTCACGTTCGGCAATCTCCAGCCGGAGCGCCTGCTCGCGGCCGTCCCAGAGCTGAGTGCGCGGGCGAAACAGGTCCTGCTCGATGCCGATCAGGAGCGGACTGGACTGCCAGTAATGCGTGGTGCCGGAGCCAAGCGGCTCGATGCGGTTCAGCAGCGATGACACGAATACGCGCGCGCCCAGCACCGGGATCGCCTGTGACATGGTCACGCCGAGCGAAGTCTCCATTTCGCCACGTGGCACGAAGATGGTCGAGCCATCGGGCTGAATGACCGGGCTGATCGACTTGTTGTAGCTGGGCGTCACACCGCTCAACGAAATCTGCGGCAGCAGACGCGCCTCGAACGCGCCGTTGCGCAGGCGTGCGGCCTCGAGCGCACTGAGCGCCGCGCGCGCGCTGTGCCCTTCGCGATTGGCTCGCTCGACGACGTCGTCCAGGGTGAGTGGCGCGCCGGGTTCCTGGGCACGCGCGGCCGTGGCGGTCAGCAGGGCGAAGCAGCAAAGGATGGCGAGACGATTCATCAAAGCCTTCTATTCGTAGCGGAGGGACACGACCGGATCCTGCTCGGCCGCGCGCCATGCCGGCATGATGCCGAACACGAGACCGACCGTGATCGAAACCACGAACGCGACCGCGACGGACGGGAATGAGACAATCGTCTGAATGTGCGCGAATCTCTCGATGCCCAGGCTGATGATCGCGCCGAACAGGATGCCGGCAATACCGCCGGCCAGGCTGATCATGGTCGCTTCGGCCAGAAACTGGCCGAGTATGTCGCGCCGGGTCGCGCCGAGCGCGCGGCGCACGCCGATCTCGCGAATGCGCTCGAGCACGGACGCCAGCATGATGTTCATGATGCCGATGCCGCCGACGACCAGGGAGATGGAGGCAATGGCGCCCAGCACGATGTTGAAGATCGTCTTGGTGCGCTGCTCCTGCTTGAGCAGCAGCTCGGGAACGCTGATCTCGAAATCCACGACCTGATTGTGACGGCGCGTGAGCATGCGCCGCGCGAGCTCGGCGACCGCCGCAACGTACATCGGGTCGTCCACGCGCACGATGATGCGATCGAGCTGGTGGTAATTGGCGCGCTCGGCGCGCAGATCGTCGTTCAGTGCCGCGTCATCGTCATCCGAGCGTTGCGAGGCTGCGCGGCGGATGTCCGAGCTGGTGACCTGCGCGCGGTTGCGATAACGCATCAATGCGGTGGTGAGCGGGACGTATACGTCCATGTTCGCATCGCGGATACCCAGCCGGCCCGCGGTCTCCTCCGTCACCTGGCGATCGGCCAGCACGCCGACCACGGTGAGCCAGGTGTCACCGACCTTGATCGGACGCCCCAGCGGCTCTTCGGTCGTGAAGAAACGCGCACGCACGCCATGCCCGATGATGGCTACGGGTGCGCCGCGGCTGACCTCCAGCTCGGTAAAGTGTCGGCCCTGGGCGAGACCGATATTCAGCAGCCGGAAATACGTGGTGTCCACACCGACCAGCTTGCCCGAGCGGCGATGCCCTTCGCGCGTGATCAGCGATTGCAGCACGAGCTCGCCGCTGATCGCATCGACACGCGGCAGCACGCGCTCGAGTCCCTGCACGTCGCTCAGCGTCAGTCCGGGTGAAAAGCGCTTCTGCTCCTTTTCGCGCTCGTCTTTGGCTTCGCCTTCCTCCTGCTCCGCCACCGGCTGGACTACGAAGTTATTGGTGCCGAGCAGGCGCATCTGCTCCAGAATCTCCTGCTCGGCGCCTTTGCCGATGGCGAGCATCGCGATGACCGAGGCCACGCCGAACAGGATGCCGAGGGAGGTCAATCCCGCGCGCAGCTTGTTGCGTGTAACCGCGTCCAGCGCGATACGGACGCTCGGCTGAACGTGCGCGCGATAGGCCGACAGCAGCGCGCCGTAAGAGGGCCCTCGCATCATGACGTCAGCGCCGCAACGTGTCGCGCGTGCTGGCGGCGCTCGTGTCCTTGCGAGGCACCAGGTCGGCAGCCAGACGCTCGAGCGACAAGGATGCAGCGTCTGCCGGAACGGTGAGCAGCACCTCGTCGTCCTGATCCAGACCGTGCACGACGACGATCTGATCGTCGTTCATCGTGCCGGTGACGATCTGCTGCCGTACGATGCGACGGCCGGCCTTGCGGTATACGAAGGTCAGCTCGCCCTCGGTGGCGAC
>JBQTJO010000323.1:0-3750 GCA_052387015.1 Gemmatimonadota bacterium | reverse complement strand
CGAAATACAGGTGGTAGTTCGTGGTATCTCCAGCAACCCACGTCATCAACACGTCACCGGTCGACGAATCGATGGCGAGTGCGGGATCGGCCTCATTTGCAGTCGCGGTAAACGGACCGGCCACGGGTTCGATGCTCGGCCGCGAATCGGCGCACGCAGCGAGCAGCAGCACAATCAGTGTGAGTTTCGTGTTAAGTGCGCTCATCGCGGCCAGCTCCGCTGCAAGCCGATGTAGATCGTGCGTGGCGCGCCAGGCTGCAGCTGCTCGCCTTCCGCGATGTTGTAGGACGCGTAGTCGGCATAGCGCGCGCCGGTCAGGTTCAGGACGCGAATGCTCATGCTCATTCCCCACTTCAATGGCAAGGTGGCATTGAGGTTGAGAACCGAATGTCCTTCGTACATGTGCGTGTTTTCCGCATCTTCCCAGTAGCGCGACAGGCGTGACCACTCGAGCGTCGCGACCGCGCCGGAGCCGGCCGACGGTTTGATGCGCGCGCGCAGATTGGTCATGCCACGCGGCGCGCGTTCGACCTCGTGGCCGGCAAAGTCGAGCGTCGGGCGCGGCCGCCAGCGCAGATAGGTCTGCTTCGACCAGGACTGCGCCGCGTCGAGCCTCAGCCAGCTCGTAATCTGCGCGCCGATTCCCAATTCGACGCCGCGATGCCGCGTCTCGCCCGCATTCTGAACCTCGCGCACACCATCCGGCCGAATGTATGTCAGAATGTCATCGTGCACGCGCATATCGTAAAATGAGAACTCGTAATCGAAGCGCTCGGCTATCACGCCGCGCGCGCCGATCTCGTGCGACGCCGCGACGACCGGCTTCAATCCAATGGTGTTGATGCTGCTGCCCTGCCGGAAGATCTGCGACTCGGAAGGCGCGCGGAACGACTCGCGATACGATCCGAACAGCCCCAGCGACGGCGCGATCTCCCAGGCGGCGCCGAACTTCGGGCTCAAGCGCTGGTAATGCACGCTCACGTCGGCGGGCCTGCGCCAGCGTCCGGTCGCCACGGGCGCGAGGTGAGTGTGGTAGTCGTAGCCGATCGCATCGTAGCGCGCGCCTGCGCTGAGCTGCAGCCGCCGAACGGGCGTGAGCTCGATGTGGAGATACGGCGAGACGCCGTTGAAGGTGACGTCGTAGTCGTACAGCAGCTCGCCGGTCTCGTAATCCGTGAACGTGCTGCCGTCGCGCGTCATGGCGATCTGATGCTCCAGGCGGTGTCCCGGACTGTGGTCGATGTCGAGGCCGGCGGTGATGCCGAGCCCGAGCGGCTCCAGCCTGGTATGCGCGCGCAACAGGAGACCCGCGGATTTGTGTCCGCTGTTGTAGGTGACGGGATCGAACGACAGCATGAAGAAGGGCACCAGATCCATTTCCGTGTCACGTACGTACGGAGTGATGCTGACGTATGATGCGCCGAGTGCCAGCTCGAGATCGGTCGAAGCGCGCAACGCGCGTATCCGGCGGGACGTGAAGCGGTAGTAGTTCAGCTCGGGCGCACGCTCGTATTCGGCGCGTGACAGCGCGGAAGCATCCAGCTGATCGATGTGCGAGTACGCAAAGATGGTCTTCAGCTTCGCACGGTCGCTGATGACGTGATCCCACCTCAGGTTCGCGCTCTGCCGATCGTAATCGGCTGCATCGCGCCAGCCGCCCCAGCGCGTGAAATTGAGATCGGCGCGAACGCCGTGCGCGCCGCGCGTGCCGCCGAGCGACAGCAATGCGCGGCCCCAGCCGTAGCTGCCGCCCTCCGCGTACAACTGCAAACCGGCATGCTCCGGCGGCGGCTGCGTCTGCACGTTGATGACGCCACCAATCGCATCGCTGCCGTACAGTGCGGTGCCGGGACCCTTGAGGACCTCGACCCGGCCGGCCAGCGGCACGTTGACTTCATACAGTGCGTTGTGGTTGAAAAATCCGGTCGAGCGCGTCGGCACGCCGTCTTCGAGATAGAGATAAACCGGATTCGGCGTGAGCGGCTGGCGTATTGCCGTCATGTGCCCTTCGCCCGAGCCGGCCACGCTCACGTACACGCCCGGAATACGGGAAGCGATTTGCGCGGGATGACTCGGGCGCGTTTCGCGCAGCTCGCGCGCGGTCACCGCACCTATCGACACGCTCGACGTCATCTGTCGCTGCGGCGCGCCCGTCGCGGTGACGACAACGCCGGTCACACGCACCGGCGACTCCGGCAACTGCACGCCCAGCTGCGGTGTCGATGGTCCGACCTGCACGGAAACCGTCACAGACTCCCAGCCGTAGCTCTCGATGAGAACGCGCTGCGCACCGAACGGCACGCCGTCGAGTTCGAAATTGCCGCGGGTGTCCGTGAGCGTGCGCAGCATTTCATGACCGATTACACGCACGATCGCACCTGCAAGTGGAAAGCCGGTTCCGCTCGCGCGGACGCTGCCTCTGAGCATGCCGGCCGACTGCGCGACAGCCGCGCTGGTCAGCACGCCCCCCAGAAACAGGGATGTGATGATGTGGCGAAGCATTTCGTCTCCTGAACGAAAAATGAAAGTCGGAATGAACGTCAGGTCAGGAGACGGAAGGCGGTGCGGTAGAAAATGGAATGATGTAAGGTGTGAATTTCGGCAGCAGCACGGACGCTGCCGGCATGAGCGGTCGGATGGCCCGCGCCTCTGAAAGCTGGATTACGGCATCGGCATCAGGCGCAGCAGCCGGGGACGACGTCGCGCATATGCCGAGGCACGTGCAGACGCCGGTATGGCCATCGGGTTCGGCGGGCGCGCCGTGATGCGCACCGTGCTCGTGCTGCGCGCTGGGGGCCGGCAGCGAGTGATGCTCGCAGTGAGCAGATGCGTAGACATCCGCCTGTGTGCAGAAGAGCATCAGCGCGGCGGTCAGACCAGCGAACAAACGACGGGCCAGCTTCATAAGCCGCAATCTATATCGTCAGCCGCCCGGCCGAAACTCATCCAGAGCCGAAACGGCAATGTTCAGCTCTGTAGTCGTGTTGTAGTAGTGCGGCGAGAGCCGGACGGCGGTTTCGGCCTGCTTGCGGTCCATGTCCAGAACCGCGTACTCCCTGAGCGTGGCGCTCACGTTGATCGCTTCCTCGCGCAGCCGGGCCACGATTTCGCGCGCGTCCCGGCCGATCACCTCGGCGGTCACGATGCCGCACAACTCGGGGCCCTGATCCAGCACGCGCACGTGCGGCAGCACCTACAGCTTCTCGCGCAACGTGGCGGCCAGCTCGCGCACACGCGGGGCGATCGCGTCCATGCCGATGCTCATCGCATAGCGCGCCGCCTCGCCCATGCCGAGCACCAGCGCCTGCGCGAACTCCCAGTTCTCGAAGCGCTTCGCATCATTGACCAGCTCGTACTCATCGGCCTCGCGCCAGCGCGCGCCCTGCATGTCGATGTAAAGTGGCGCACGATTCTCCTCCAGTGCCCGGTCCGACACGTAGAGGAAACCAATGCCGCGTGGACCGCGCAGGAACTTGCGCGCGGTCGCGCCCATGAAATCGCATTGTAATTTTTCGACGTTGATCGGCAGCTGACCGACTGCCTGGCAGGCATCCACTACATACGGAACGCCGTGCTCGCGACAGATACGGCCGACGTCCACGGCCGGCTGCACGAGCCCGGAATTGGTCGGCACCCAGGTCAGCACGACCACTTTCGGTTTGTGCCTGCGGATCTGCTCCTCGATCGCGGCGGGATCGACGCCGCCCTCCGGCGCATCGGCCGCGCGCACCAGGCGCACGCCGCGCCGCT
>JBQTJO010000322.1:0-15912 GCA_052387015.1 Gemmatimonadota bacterium | reverse complement strand
GGTTTCTGGCTGGTCCCGACGCCAGCTATATTACCGGCCAGGTCATCGTCGTCGATGGCGGAATGGTCGTCTGAAAAGCGCGGTGGCAGGACTGTCTTTTTGCTTTGCAAAAAGCAGCCCTGACCCGCTCCATTAACACCGAACGGGGAGGATTCCATGGCGGACATCGAAGGCAAGGTTAAAGAGATCATCATCAACGAGCTGGGCGTCGAGGCCGACAAGGTCACGAACGAGGCTTCGTTTGTCGAAGATTTGGGCGCGGACTCGCTCGACACGGTCGAGCTGGTCATGGCATTCGAGGAGGAGTTCGGCATCGAGATTCCCGATGAGGATGCGGAGCAGCTGCAGACCGTCGGCGATGCCGTGAAGTACCTCAAGGAAAAAGGGGTCGAACAGTAACGTGGCTTCCCGTGTTGTTGTAACCGGAGTCGGTCTGGTGACTCCGGTCGGTAACGATACAGCGACGAGTTGGCAGGGCATGCTCGCGGGCAAGAGCGGTGCTGCGCGCATCACGAATTTCGAGCTGACGGACGAGTACGACGTGCAGTTCGCGGCCGAGGTCAAGAATTTCGACCCGGGCACCGTGATGGAGCGCAAGGAAGCCAAGCGGATGGACCGTTTCGCGCAGTTCGCGATGGCGGCTTCCGTCGAAGCGATGAACCATTCCGGCCTGGCCGATCAGCTCGACAATTTCGATCGCGACCGCATCGGCGTGCTGATCGCAAGCGGTATCGGCGGCATTGCGACGTTCGAGGAGCAGGCGCGCGTCATGGTCGAGCGCGGCCCGAAGCGCATCAGCCCGTTCTTCATCCCGATGTTCATCCCGGATATCGCGGCCGGACACGTCTCGATGCGCTACGGCCTGCGCGGTCCGAACTACTGCACGGTTTCGGCGTGCGCGTCCAGCGCGCACGGCATAGGCGACGCATTCCGGATCCTGCAGCGCGGCGAGGCGGATGTCATGCTGGCCGGCGGCGCGGAAGCGACCATTGCGCCGATGGCGATGTCCGGCTTCGCGAATATGAAGGCGCTGTCCACGCGCAATGACTCGCCGGAAACGGCGAGCCGGCCCTTCGACGCGACCCGCGATGGCTTCGTCATGGGTGAAGGCGCCGGCATGATCGTGCTCGAGAGACTGGAGCACGCGCAGAAGCGCGGCGCGACCATTCTGGCGGAGCTCGTGGGCTACGGCATGAGCGCCGACGCATACCATCTGACGGCACCGGCGCCGGAAGGCGCGGGCGCGCAGCTGGCCATGCAGCGGGCCCTGGAGGATGCCGGTATCCGGACGACCGACATCGATTACCTCAATGCGCATGGCACGTCCACGCCGATGAACGATCTGAACGAAACGCTCGCCGTCAAGAAGGTATTCGGCGAGCACGCTTACCAGCTCGTGATGGGCTCGACCAAGTCGATGACCGGACACATGCTGGGTGCGGCGGGCGCGGTCGAGACGGTGATCTGCGCGCTGGCCGCGCAGACCGGCAAGATTCCGCCGACGACGAATTTCAGCACACCAGATCCCGCGTGCGATCTGAACTATGCCCACAACCAGGTGGTGGAGCGCCCCGTTCGCTACGCTATCTCGAACTCCTTCGGGTTCGGCGGCCACAACGTCTGCCTGGTCGTCAAGCGCTGGGATGCCTAGCATGGAAAGCATGCTGCAGGCGGTGCCCGAAATCAGCGTCAAGCCGAAAGACCCGCAGCTCTTCGGCATCTACGATAAAGTTCTCGAGCGACGCCGTCTCTCCAGTAGCGATGTTGTCACTCTGTTCGACTCCCACGATCTGCTGGCGATCGGCGCGCTGGCGGATTGGCTGAACCGCCAGAAGAACGGCGACCGCGTCTTCTTCGTTGCCAACCAGCATCTCAATCCGACCAACGTCTGCATCCTGCGAGCGACCTGCACCTTCTGCTCGTTCGCGCGCACGCCGCGCGAGGAAGGCGCCTACACGATGTCGCTGGAGGAGGCGCTGCACGAAGCAGCGGTGGTCCGCGACGTGCCGGTACGCGAATTCCACATCGTCGGCGGCCTGCACCCGAAGCTGCGCGTCTCGTATTACGAGGAGCTGATCCGCGCGCTCAAAGAGAAGTATCCCGGCGTCGAAGTAAAGGCGCTGACCGCGGTCGAAATCGCGCATCTCGCGCGCGTCGAGAAAACCAGTGTCGAGGATGTGCTCGCGCGTCTGCGCGCCGCCGGTCTCGACAGCATGCCGGGCGGCGGCGCCGAGGTCTTCTCGCTCAACGTCCGCCAGACCATCGCGCAGCGCAAGCTCGGCGCGGCGGAGTGGCTGGATGTGCATCGCAAGGCGCACGCGCTGGGCATTCCCAGCAACTGCACGATGCTGTACGGGCATGTCGAGACTTACGAAGAACGCGCGGAGCACCTCGCCATGCTGCGCGATCTGCAGGACGAGACCGCCGGCTTCCTGACCTATATTCCGCTGGCCTATCACCCGGACAACAACCAGCTGGGCAAAGAGCTGGGCCGCACCGGCACGACCACGATGGGATTCGACGACCTCAAGAACCTGGCGGCCGGCAGACTGTTCCTGGACAACTTCCAGCACATCAAGACGCACTGGATCATGAACACGGCGAAGATCTCGCAAGTGGCTTTGCACTTCGGGGTCGATGATCTGGAGGGTACGGTGGTGCGCGAGCGGATCTATCATGAGGCGGGGGCGCATACGCCTGAGGCTTTGGCGTTCTCGGATATTATCCGGCTCATTAAAGACGCTGGTAAACGTCCCGTTGAGCGCGATGCGCACTATCGAGAACTGAAAGAATGGTAGTCCCTTCGTTCTGGCGGTCGAGCACGTGATCGCGGGCGGTCGCTCCTGCTGCTTTCATCGCAGAGGCGGCCGCATGAAGCCGGGAAGCCTGACAGAAACAAAGCGCTGTAAGAATTAAAGTTGAGTGTTTTGTATTTTGCGCCGGGCGTTCGTGCGTTTGCGCGACCTCCTCTGCGATGAAAATAGCAAAGGACTATGGCTGATCTGGTCGTTCCTCGAGAGCAGAAGAGTTTACCGATCCTCAGCACGGTTACGCCCAGAAGACGCGAACCGACGCCGGCCGGCTCGGTCGGCATGAAGCAGCGCGCGCCGCGTCCGGTCTACACACCGCCCGCGCTCGCATCAAGGCCGCACGCCACCGCGATCGCGCACTGGCTGGATTTGCTACGCACGACTCCGCTGCTCGAGTTGGGAGCACAGGCCGATGCCCTGCGCCGGCAGAAAGCTCCCGGCGACGTCGTCAGCTACATCGTCGACCGCAACATCAACTACACGAATCTCTGCATCACCGATTGCAAGTTCTGCGCGTTCTATCGCCGGCCGAAGGACGACGAGGCGTACACGCTCAGCTTCGAGGAGATCGGCCAGAAGATCGATGAGGCGAAGGCGCTGGGCGGCGTTCAGATTCTGATGCAGGGCGGCCACAATCCTTACCTGCCGCTCTCGTGGTACGTGGATCTGCTCGCCTGCATCAAAGAGCAGCATCCGATTCACGTGCACGGCTTCAGCGCGTCGGAAATCGAGAACATCGGCAGGGTGTCGAAGCTGCCGGTCGGCGAGGTGCTCCGGCAGCTGCACGAGGCCGGCCTGGATTCGATGCCGGGCGCCGGCGCCGAGCTCCTGGTCGACGCGGTGCGCGATTTCATCGCGCCCAAGAAGATCGATTCGGATCGCTGGATCGAAATCCACGAGGCTGCGCACGCGGCCGGCATGCACACTACCGCCACCATGATGTACGGCGTCGGCGAGGTGTGGGAGGACCGCCTCGAGCACCTGCTCAAGCTGCGCGCCTCGCAGGAGCGCAGCCTGGCGCGCGGCAAGGGTCATTACACCGCGTTCATCGCTTGGTCCTTTCAGCCGACCCACACCGAGATGGAGGAGTGGAACGTGCCGCTGGGCACCGGCATCGACTATCTCACCACCACCGCGCTCGCGCGCCTGATCCTCGACAATTTCGCGAACCTGCAGGTCTCCTACGTCACCCAGGGTCCCAAGATGGCGCAGGTCGCGCTCGGCTTCGGCGCCAACGATTTCGGGTCGCTCATGATCGAGGAGAACGTCGTGAGTGCGGCCGGCATCGACTTCATCATGCCGGAATCGGAGATCGTCCGCATCATCGAATCCGCCGGCTTCACTCCGAAGCGGCGCTATCAGGATTACACGCTCGTGGATGACTGTCCCGGCGGCTGTCCGTGTTGTTCGAAGTAGTCCGAAAGAATTTATGGAAGCGCACCAGGACCAGGCGCTGCGGCAGGCGGCCGGGTAAGCGTTCTACAACACGTCGAAATTCACGCTGCGCGACCTGCGCGCGCGCGCCAGCCAGCAGCAGCTCAGGGCGGATTTCGAGGCGTATCTCGACGGCTTCTCGCCGAACGTGCAGGACATCCTCGAGAATTTCGGGTTCCGCGCCATGGGCACGGTCTTCGAGGAGCTGATCCGGCGCTTCAACGAGGAGAACAACGAGGAAGCGGGCGAACACTGGACACCGCGCGACGCGGTGAAGCTGATGGCGCGGCTCATCTTCCTGCCGATCGCGGACGAGATCGAGTCGGGCACCTACCTGCTGTACGACGGCGCGTGCGGCACCGGCGGCATGCTCACCGTGGCGGAAGCGAATCGTGCTGTCGGATTAGCAAGGATAATCCGAGCAGTTGCCCAGTCGGAGCCGTTGACCTGACCGGCATCCGTAAGTACATTTGTGATAACGTCGATGGACAGATAGCCATGCCTTATTCAGGAAAATCCGCCAGAACCGGCAATTCGAAGGGGTTCCGTTTCGAAAGTGCTCTATTTGCGGCGCACCCGGAATTCGCCTCGGGTGAATTCGAGGCGGACGTGATCGCGCCCGGGCGCATGCTGGTGCGCGCGCGGGCCCCCGCACCGCCGCTGGACGACGATCCGGTGCTCGACACCTACCTCGCCTTCGTGGCGCTCCAGATGCAGCAGCATCCCGGGAAGGTGCGGCCCTTCACGAGCGCAGACGTCGCCAGGTTGAAGGAGTTGCTCGACGGTGTCGAGTACGATGCCGACGAAGTTCTCGAGGATACGTTCGAGCTTCCTTGAAGCGATCGCGGCGGTCGAAAGATTCGAGCGAACGGCCGGCCACGCCGCTCGTTGTCAACGGCTGGCGGCTGCTGGTTTGGTCTGAATTCGAGCAGCGCTGGCGCGCGCTGAAGACCGAAGTGGAGCGGCTGCGCGAACGGGATCCAGGTGGATACCGAACCACGTCGGCAGCGAAACTCCTGAGAGCCGTAAGCGACGCCGCGCTGCGCGACATTCCGGCTGATCCTGCAGCCGCGCGGTATCGTCAGGGAAAGACGGTCGGCCAGGAATACAGTCACTGGCGGCGCGCAAAGTTCTTCAACCGTTTCCGTCTCTTCTACCGTTATTCGACACGACACCGGATGATCGTCTACGTGTGGCTCAACGATGAGAATACGTTGCGCAAGCGGGGCGCGCGCACGGACCCGTACTTCGTGTTTCGCCGTATGCTCGAAGCAGGTGCACCGCCGGATGACTGGGATGCGCTCGTTGCAGCGTGTCGAAGCTGGGTCCATTCCGACATCGATGAGCAGAACACATGAGCTGGTGTGTGGTGCGTCAGACCACGGCCGAGAATCCTGTCGGTTGTCACCGGCCGACCGTAAACTCCTGCCGTTGCTGTTGACCCAAACGTGACAAGGCGCAATGGGGCAGAAATCCGGGATTGAGTGGACTGACGCGACGTGGAATCCCGTAACGGGTTGCACCCGTGTCAGTGCAGGCTGCGACAATTGCTATGCGGCGACGTTGGCTGAGAGGCTATTACGTCCCATTTACTTGTCGCGCGCCCCTGAGGACCCGTCTGATACCGCGGCGAGAGATCCTTTTGCCGTCCGCCTCTGGCCAGAGCGCCTGGACGAGCCGCTGAGTTGGACCATACCGCGGCATATCTTTGTGAATAGCATGAGCGACTTGTTTCACAAGGATATTCCAGACGAATACGTTAGAGCTGTCTTTGAGGTAATGCTGACTGCGTCCTGGCACGTCTATCAAATCCTTACCAAGCGGCCCGCGCGCGCCAAGCGCTTTGTCCAAAGAAACGCGGACTTGTTTGAAAGCGGGATTGTCCCGCCGAATATCTGGCTGGGAACGTCAGTCGAGAACCAGAATGCGTCTTATCGTGTGCGTCAGCTGGTCTCTATTCCTGCAGCGGTCCGATTTCTATCGTGCGAACCATTAATTGGCCCTGTGAAATTCGAACCTTCAGGCGTTCACTGGGTCATCGTCGGTGGTGAAAGCGGTCTGACGCGCCGCCCGATGCACGTCGACTGGGTCAGGGACATCAGGGATCTCTGCGCAAAGGCCGGCATTCCCTTCTTTTTCAAGCAGTGGGGCGGCCGCACTCCGAAGGCTGGAGGGAGGGAGCTGGACGGTTCGACTTGGAGCGAAATGCCCTTGGTGGTGCGAAGTGCCTAACGAGGCGCCGCTGGTACCGGACGGTCTCTACACGCCGGAGATTGCAAGACACTCACTGGAAAAGATTCGGCGCCACAACTACTACGCGACGCTGTTTGCGCAATCGATGGCCAACAAGTGGCGCCATCGCGTCTACATCGGCCTCTATTCAGGAGCCGGGCGCGCCGTCCTGAGGGATTCGGGAGAGATCGTCGAAACCTCGGCTTTGGGTGTAATCCGGCTCGATCCGGGGTTCACCAGGTACATATTTGTCGACCAAAGCAGGGACTGTATTTCCGCCCTACACGCGCGCATTGACGCACTTGGACTCAATCGTGACGTCACCTATATCCGGGAGGACGTCAATCGGGCTGTGCCGCAGATTCTCGCCGCGATTCCCCGATTTACCGGGAAGCCGGGCGATGGCTTGCTTGGCCTTTGCTTTGTCGATCCGTTCCGGGTGGATCTCAATTTTGATGTAATTCGGCGGCTCAGCCGTTTTAGGATCGACTTTCTGATCATGCTACCCTTCGGCTTCGATGTCCGGCGAAATCTGCAAAGGTACCTCGATGCTCGGGAAGACGATCGCCTCGGCGCTCTTATTGACGCGCCGAACTGGCGCGAAGAATGGAGGCAGCGAAGAGAAAGCGACCGACACTTCGTTCGCTTTGCGCTAGGGAAGTTTGATCAAGCAATGGCACGGCTTGACTTCCGCCGCCGCGAGATGCGGGAAACTGTGTCCGTAAGGATCAAGGGAATGGGAGTATACCTGTACTCGTTAGCGCTATACACCAGGCATGAACTCGGCGCACAGTTTTGGCGGACTACCATCGCTGGCACCAGCTCAGGGCAACTTGGGCTCGATATCTGATCCTGGCGGTACCGTGTGGCAATCGTGAAGGAGAGACCAATGAACGGCGAGATGTTTAAACGACTTCTACAGAGTGTGCGAGAAGGCGGCGCGATTTTGCGCGGAGAGGTCGCGCCGAGCCGTTCCTTCGTCATCGAGCATCCCGATGTTGGTGGAAACAAGGCGCCGAAGAAGAGCACATGAGAGAAATTCGCGGCGACGCCAGGAACATCCGCACTCTGCTGAGCGGCGCCAAATTCTCGGTGGATTACTACCAGCGCGAGTACCGCTGGGAAAGCAAGCAGATTACCGAGCTGCTCGAGGATCTGAGTGAGAAATTCCTGGAGAGCTACCAGGCCGGAGACGAGCGCAGCGCGGTGGAGCATTACGGCCACTACTTTCTGGGCTCCATCATCATCAGTGACAAGGATGGCCGCAAGTACATCATCGACGGCCAGCAGCGTCTGACCTCGCTCACGCTGCTGCTGATGAACTGCTTGAACAGCTCCGTATCATCCTTTGGCACTGCGGTCATGGACAATGAATCGTTCAGGAAGTGGCTGACGGACACCGTGTTCGCACTCACGTACGACGCGTCTTGATAAGAGACACCATGCGCATAGGCATCGGCTACGACTCCCACAAGTTCGCCGCGGGCAGACCCCTGATCCTGGGCGGCATTACGGTCCCCTTCGAGCAAGGCCTGCAAGGCCACTCGGACGCCGACGCCGTCTGCCACGCCATTACCGATGCCATGCTGGGCGCCGCCGCGCTCGGCGACATCGGCACGCATTTTCCCCCATCCGATCAGCGCTGGAAGAACGCGGATTCGACCGAGCTGCTGCGGCTGGCCAAGCTGCTGCTGGAGGAGCGCGGCTATCAGGTCGTCAACGTCGATGTGACCGTGATCTGTGAAGCGCCGAAGATCGGACCGCACGTGCAGGCCATGCGCGAGCGGCTGGGCGCCGTCCTCGGTATTGGCGCGCACCACGTCTCGGTCAAGGGCAAGAGCAACGAGGGGATGGGCTGGGTGGGCAGGGGAGAAGGCATCGCGACCATGGCGACCGTGCTGATCGCACCGGTCGAAGGATGATCGAGCAGCTTCTTCGAGACATGACCGGGCTGCCGCCCATCCTGATCTACGTCGTGATCGGGTTGGGCGCCGCCATCGAAAACTTCGTCCCGCCGATTCCCGCCGACACCTTCGTCCTGCTCGGCGCTTTTCTCGCTGCCGGCGGAGCCGGCAACCCATGGGTCGTCTTTCTCGTCACCTGGCTCGCCAACATCGGGTCCGCCGTGCTCGTCTACGGCCTCGCCTACAAATACGGCAAAGGCTTCTTCGAGAAGCCGTTCGGGCGCTTGCTGCTCAATCAACACCAGATGAATCAGATCGGGCGGTTCTACGACCGCTGGGGCATACCCGCCATCTTCATGAGCCGTTTCTTCCCGACGTTTCGCTCCCTGGTTCCAGTCTTTGCGGGTGTCACCCACGTGCCGTTCCTGAAGGTCTTTCTGCCCGTGTCGGTCGCCTCCGGCCTGTGGTACGGCTTCGTGGTGTACATCGGCACTACGGCGGGGAAGACTTGGGATGCGCTGATGGCGTTCTTCAACAGGTTCAGCACGATTCTTCTTGTCATCGCGGGCGCCCTGCTCTTAGCGTTCGGTGTGTGGTGGTGGCGCTCACGTCAGCACAAGCCCGATTGAGTGTTTCATCTCGAAGAGTTTCGCGATTATCTGCAGTTCGAGCGCGGCGTCTCGCCACGCACGCTGGATGCGTACGGCCGTGACCTGCGGCGGCTGGTCGAGTTCGCGAGCCGAAACGACACGGCCGCCGCGGCCGCGCTGACCGCCACGCACCTGCGCGAGTTCGTCTATGCCTTGAAAGACGAGGGTCTGCAGGCGACGTCCATCCGCCGCACCCTGTCCGCGCTGCGCACCTACTTTGCCTTCCTGCTGGCCGAGGGTCACGTCAGCGCCGATCCGACCGAGAATGTCGAGCTGCCGAAGACGTGGCGCCGCCTGCCGGGCGTGCTCGGGCGCGAGGATGTGGAGCGGCTTCTGGAGGCACCGGAAATCGGCGACCGGCTCTACTGGCGCGACAAGGCGCTGCTCGAATTTGCGTATGCGTCCGGCGTGCGGGTCAGCGAGCTGGCGCGCCTGAAAATTCGCGACCTCGACCTGCTGGACGGCGTGGCCAGCGTCTTCGGCAAGGGTTCGAAAGAGCGCATCGTGCCGATCGGCCGCAGCGCGCGCCGCGCGCTCGACGTGTACATGCGTGAGCTGCGGCCGGCACTTGCCGGGCGCGACGCCGACGGAGTCGTGTTCCTCAACGCACAGGGACATCCGCTCACGCGCATGGGCATTTGGAAGATCCTGCGCAAGCATGTCCGGCGGGCCGGCATCAGAAAGCGCGTAACGCCGCATACGCTGCGGCACTGTTTCGCGACCCACCTGCTGGAAGGCGGCGCCGACCTGGCCGCCGTGCAGGAGATGCTAGGCCACGCTGACATTTCGACCACCCAGATCTATACGCACGTCGACCGCGAGTATCTGCGCGAGGTCCACCGGCAGTTCCATCCCCGGTCATAAGTGCTTGCGGTCGCGCGCGTGCGCGCAGGCACGATCCAGCGTACGGGAGCCGGGGAGGAGGGGCGTAGGGGAGGAGGGGTAGTACGGCACGATCGGGGAGACCCATACACCCCTACACCCCTACACCCCTACACCCCTTCTCCGCCATCTCCCTTTTGACCGGCAACCATCCCGGCGATTCCCCTGTCCAATACGGCATCATTGACAAGCCGGCGGCGGTATGCTCAAAACATAGCATTCTGCTAAAACACTAGCACAGGTGGTGCGCCATGATGAGTTTCGAGGCTGTGTCCTTCCTGGTCGTCGCGGTCCAGCTGCAGGCGAGCCCGGCGCCCCGACCCGAGGCCGGCACGACCGTGGCGATCGCACGCCGGGCGGCCGAGCCGCCGGTGATCGACGGCCGCGATAGCGATGCGGCCTGGCGGGACGCGGTGAAGACGAGCGATTTCACGCAGTTCGACCCGCGTGACGGCGCGGCTCCATCCTTCAAGACCGAATTCCAGGTCGTCTACGACGATCGCAATCTCTTCGTCTTCGTGCGCGCCTACGATCCGCATCCGGACAGCATCATGCACGCATTGACGCGCCGGGATGTGCGCGGCCCATCCGACCAGATCAAGCTCCTGATCGATTCGTACAACGACAATCGCACGGGCTTCGAGCTGGCGATCAACCCGGATGGCGTGAAGCGCGACTATTCAATGTTCGACGACGGCAACGAAGACGATTCGTGGAATGGTGTCTGGGATGCGGCCGCGCAGGTGGACTCCCTGGGGTGGACGGCCGAGTTCCGGATTCCGCTCTCGCAGCTGCGCTACGCGGATGCGGCGTCGCACACCTTCGGGTTCGGCATCTGGCGCGACATCGAGCGCTACAGGGAGCGGGTCAGCTGGCCGCGCTATCAGCCGACCAGGAACGGACTGGTCTCGCAGCTCGGCGATCTGCAGGGCATCGAGGGCATTCGCTCGCCCGGCACGCTGGAGGTGTTGCCTTATACCGTGACGAAGAACCGGGCGCGCGCGAACGCGGACGGCGTGAGCGAGCGGGTGCTGGAGGTCTCGGCGGGCGGAGACCTCAAGTACGGCATCACGCCGAACATCACGCTGAATGCGACCATCAATCCCGACTTCGGTCAGGTCGAGGCGGACCCTGCGGTCGTAAACCTCACTGCGTTCGAGACTTTCTTGCGCGAGCGGCGGCCGTTCTTCGTGGAAGGCACGGGCCTGTATCAGTTCCGGCTGAACTGCTACATCGTGGTCGACTGCAGCACGAATGAAGGATTGTTCTACTCGCGGCGCATCGGTCGTTCGCCGGTCCTGCGCGGCGCCTATGGTGACGCCGCCACGCCGAGCGCGACGCCGATTGCCGGGGCCGCGAAGCTGACCGGCCGAACCAAAGGCGGTCTGTCGTTCGGCGTGCTGGATGCGGTCACGCCCTCGGTGACCGGCGCACAGGCGCGCACGGTCGAGCCGTTGAGCAATTACGCGGTCGTGCGCGCGCAGCAGGATCTCCGCAATGGCAATCTGGGCATCAGCCTGATCGGCACGGCCGTACATCGCTCGATGGACGAATGGAGCGAGCCGTTCGTGCATCGTTCCGCATACGCGGGCGGCGCGAGTTTGCGAAATCGGTTCGGCGGCGGCCGCTATGAAGTCGCGGCGTCGTTCACGGCATCCCGGGTGGCCGGCACGCGCGAGGCGATCGCGCGCACGCAGCGCAATGCCGTGCACTACTACCAGCAGCCGGGCGACAACGTCGACGTCGATCCGGCGGCAACCTCTCTGGTTGGACACGCCGAGCAGGTCAAGGTCGGCAAGTACGGCGGCGGCATCACGCGTTTCGAGACCAGCCTCGTGCACATGTCTCCCGGCTTCGAAGTCAATGATCTCGGCTTTCTGCGGCGGGCGGACGTGGTCGACTGGAGCACGTGGGCGGCCCTGAGCTTCCGCACGCAGAGGTGGATCTACAACTGGGCGCAAGTGAACGGCAACCATTGGGAGCGCTGGAACACGGCCGGTCTGCGTCTCGAGAACTCGTTCAACACGAACGGACACATCGGCCTGCGCAACAACTGGAACCTGCACGCGGGCGCGACGCTGGCCGGCATTGGCGAAACGTATTGCGACCGCTGCACGCGCGGCGGGCCCGCGCTGCGCAATTCGCGACAGCTGTATCCGTGGTTCGGCGTCAACGCCGACAGCCGCAAACCGGTGGTGCCGTCCATGTGGGTGAATCTGGCATACGCGGACGAGGGCAGGACGACCGGCGTGAGCCTGAGCCCGAGCGTGGCATTGAGACCCTCTACGCGCTTGCAGCTGTCGCTCGGCGCGACCTTGGATCGCAGTAAGGACAACACGCAGTGGTTCGGCAATTTCACTGTAGACGGCGTGACGCACTACACGTTTGCGCGTCTCGATCAGCGAACGGTCGCGCTGAACGTGCGCGTGAACTACACCGCGGGCCCGGACCTCACGCTCGAATTCTATGGTGAGCCGTTCGCGACATCCGGGACATACACGCAGGTACGCGAGGTCAGCGCTACACCCGGCGCGAGCAAGTACGCGCAGCGGTTCCGGCCGTACGTGCCGCCGCCCGATGCCGATCTCGCATTCAACTACATACAGCTGCGTACGAACACGGTCATCCGGTGGGAGTATCGTCCGGGCTCGACGCTGTTCCTGGTCTGGGCGCATGGCCGGCAGCGTCGCTCGGACCAGCAGGCACGTACCTGGCGCGATGACTACCAGGACCTGTTCGACCTGCATCCGGACAATACTTTCCTGATCAAGATCGCGTACTGGCTGAGCCGGTAAGCTCCCGGCTAAGTTGCCGGGGCCATGATTCTCGTCCTCGACAACTACGACTCGTTCACTTGGAATCTCGTCCAGCTCATCGGCGCGCTGGGTGGCGAGCCGGTCGTGAAGCGCAACGACGAAGTCACCGCCAAGGAGATCGAGGACCTCGCACCCACCCACATCGTGATCTCGCCGGGGCCCTGCACGCCCGCCGAGGCGGGTGTCAGTGTCGACGTCGTGCAGGCGCTCGGCCCGCGTATCCCGCTACTCGGCGTCTGTCTGGGCCATCAGGCGATCGGCGCCGCGTACGGGGCCCGAATCGTGCGAGCACGGCGGCCGATGCACGGCAAGGTTTCACCGATCACGCATACCGGCACGGGTCTCTTCGCCGGACTCGAATCGCCGCTGAACGTGACGCGCTATCACTCCCTCATCATCGAGCCGGCGTCCTTGCCGGAAGGGCTGGAGGTGTGCGCCTGGAGCGCGGACCCCGCCGGCGACGACGAGATCCAGGCCGTCCGGCACACTCGATTCCCGGTCTGGGGTGTCCAGTTCCATCCGGAATCGGTCGCGAGTGAAGGCGGGCGGCAGATCGTCGCGAACTTCCTGAGATGCTCCTGATGCGATCCCGAAGCACACTTCCCGTTGTCCTGCTTCTCCTGATCTTCGCGTTGCCGCTGGCTGCGCAAACCGTGCGTGCGCGCGGCTACGGCGAAGCGGAGCTCGACGCAATCGTGCGCGCGGCGCTCAACCCGCGCACGCTCGTGATCGTGCGCGACACCCTGATCGGCGCCGGCGACACGATCAGCCGCGACGTGCTGGTGCTGAAGTCGCGCTTCATTCTGGAAGGCACGGTGCGCGGCGCTGTGACCGGCGTCGAAGCCAACATCTACGTGCGGCCGCGCGCGCGCATCACCGGGCAGCTCACCAACATCGCGGGCGGCTACTACCCATCGGAGCTCGCCCGCGTGCGGGTCGCGGAGGATCGACCGCTCGCGCCCTACCGCGTGCGGCGTGACGGTGGCAACTACATCATCGAGGGCACGATCGAGCGGCCTGCCTTGCGTCGGCTGGGTGGGATTCAGAAGCCGGAGTACAACCGCGTCGACGGCCTGCGGGTGGAGCTCGGACCGGAAATTCTGCTGCCGCCGTTTGCGGGTGTGGAGCCGAGCATCAGCGGCTCGATCGGCTACGCCACGGAGCGCGAGGAAACGCTCGGCCGTGTCGAGCTGGGGCTGCGGCGCGCGCGCTCCACGCTCACCTTCGGCTGGGAGGACGACCTCACGCGTACCAACGACGACTGGATCCGCTCGCAGCTGAAGAATTCGCTTTCGGTGATCTGGAACGGCAAGGACTACCGTAATTACTACGAGACCGACCGGACTTTTCTGGAGTTCAGGCGCGTGCTCGAGCGCGGCCGCCGCACTACGCAGTACTGGATTCGCGCGCAGAACGAGCTGGTGCATCCGCTCGCCGCACACAACCCGTTCATCATCTGGGATCCGGACTCCATTCGCCCGAATCCGCTGGTGCCCGTGAGCCGCGTAACCAGCGCCTTCATCGGTGCGGAGTCGGAATGGGAAGGGCAGACCGCCGTCTGGAACCTGGCCGCCTCACTCGAGTTCGCGGGCAAGGTGATGGGCGCCGACGACGCCTTCAACGCATACACCGCGTACGCGCTCTATGCGACGCAGGCGATCGCCGATCACACGCTCGAGATCGAGACGAATTTCCGCGGTCCGCTGCCCGGCACTGAAACGCTGCCGCAGCAGCGCTGGACGTTCGTGGGCGGCTCGGGCACACTTTACACGTTCGACATCGGCCAGTTTCGCGGTGACCGCCTCGCGTTCATCGAGACCGAGTACACGATTCCTTTCGCGCGGCGTTTCGCACTCCCCATGCTCGGGCCGCCGAAGCTGAAGCTGATGCACAACATCGGCATGGCCTGGACGCATGACGAGCGGCGCGCCTTCGAGCAGAATGTCGGCCTGCGGCTGCAGTTCGCGCTCGCCTACGTCCGCTACATCGTGAATCCCGAAAACGGCGACTCGAAATTCAGTGCGAACGTCTCGTTCCCTTCCAAGGCGTATCCATGGGAGCGAAGCAATCGCTCAGCGCGCTGAGGCCGTTCACATGAATCTGACCGGCATTCATCATCTGACCGCGATCTCCGCGGATATCCGCGGCAATCACCGCTTCTATACGCACGTGCTCGGCTTGAGGCTGGTCAAGCGAAGCGTGAATCAGGACGACGTGAGTGCGTACCATCTCTTCTATGCCGATGCCAAGGGCTCGCCCGGTACCGACATCACCTTCTTCGACTGGCCCATGCCGCGCGAGCGGCGCGGCACGCACAGCATCGTGCGCACGCACCTGCGCGTGAACGGAACCGACACACTGAAGTGGTGGGCCGCTCACCTCGCCGCGAGCGGTGTTGCGACCGGCGGCATCAGCGAAGTCGATGGACGCGCGACTCTTTGCTTCGAGGATCCGGAGGGACAACGGCTCGCACTCGTCGACGACGGCGGTGCCGGCGATCCGCCGCAGACCTGGGAGCGCAGCCCCGTGCCGGCCGAGCATCACATCCGCGGCCTCGGTCCGATCATGGTGAGCGTGCCGGGCGTAAACGACACCGACCTGGTGCTGACGCGCGTCATGAACATGCGCGCTGTGCGCGACTACGGGCATCCCGACAACCCGCAGAATCGGGTTCACGTGTACGAGATGGGTGGAGGCGGACCGCACGCCGAGCTGCACGTCGTCGCACAACCCGATTTACCGATGGCAAGACAGGGTGCGGGCGGCGTGCATCACGTGGCGTTCCGCACCCCGACCGAAGACGAGTACCATGCCTGGACGGCCAGGCTAAACGATTTCGGGATTCCCAACAGCGGCGAGATCGATCGCTACTGGTTCCGCAGTCTTTACTTCCGCGAGCCGAACGGCATTCTCTTCGAGATCGCAACCGACGGCCCCGGCTTCGCCGTGGATGAGGATGCCGCCACGCTGGGTGAGAAGGTCGTGCTGCCGCCATTCCTGGAGCCGCAGCGCGAGCACATCGTCGCGAATCTCAAACCCATCGACTGATTAACTGCGCTACGGGACTGCGCTACGGGACTGCGCTACGGGACTGCGCTACGGGACTGCGCTACGGGACTGCGTTACGGGACTGCGCTACGGGACTGCGCTACGGGACTGCGCTCCGGGACTGCGCTACGGGACT
>JBQTJO010000321.1:0-4686 GCA_052387015.1 Gemmatimonadota bacterium | reverse complement strand
GTAGAAGCGGCACTTTGAACGGCACCTGACGTCGGCACCTGAAACCGGCCCGTGAAATATTCCGCCTTTAAGCACCGTCTGCCGCGTTGCGGTGCCGCAGTGCGGTGCCGCAGTTCGGTGCCGCAGTTCGGTGCCGCCGTTCGGTGCCGCCGTTAAGTGCCGCCGGTCGGTGCCGCCGTGCGGTGCCGCCGTTAAGTGCCGCCGTTCGGTGCCGCCGTTAAGTGCCGCCTTTAAGTGCCGCCTTGATCCTTGACAAAGCCCACGCGCTGAGGTAATCAGGAACAATACTCCCTCTTTCACGACAAACTCGCAGCCCCACAAAAATTCAGCCCACGGAGCAGGAGGTACCATGAGTCATCTGGGTCGCCGGTCCCTGATCTTCGTCGCGTTGGCCGCCGCCTTGTTCGGCGTTCAAGCCGCGTACGCTCAGGATCCAGAAAAAGCAGCGGGCAGTGGCCGCATCAGCGGCCTGGTGCGCGGCGCCGACGGCGGGGCCGTCGCGGTGGCCACTGTCCGGATCACCAACGTCGCCACGGGCGCTTCGCGCACCGTGACGACCGGTCCCGACGGGCGCTACGTGCTGACGGGCCTGATGCCCGGCGCCTACACGGTGTCAGCGTCGCTGTTCGGCTTCCGCGGCACCTCGTCGCGCATCACGGTGCAGGTGACGGGCGCGGCGGCGGTCGATCTCGAGTTGGAGCCGGTGCAGGTCGAGGCGATCACCGTGACCGCCATGCTGCGCGAGCAGCAGATCATGGACGTGCCCTTCTCGATCGCGGCGCCGACCGCGCACGTGCTGCGCTCCCGGGGCGCGGACAACATCGAGGGCATTGCGATCAATGTCGCCGGCTTCAGCGTGCAGAACCTGGGGCCTGGCCAGAGCCAGGTCGCGATGCGCGGCGCCTCCTCCGGCCAGATCGCGCGCGACCAGCCGGGCGTGAAGGAGCAGGTGGGCGCCTATCTCGACGACGTACCCATCTCGCTCTCGCTGTTCACGCCGGACCTGGATCTGTTCGACGTCGCGCGTGTCGAGGTCCTGCGCGGCCCGCAGGGCACGCTGTTCGGCTCCGGCTCGACGGCCGGCACCGTGCGCTACATCAGCAATCAGCCGCAGCTCGGCTCGAGCTCGTTCTTCGGTGAGGTCGGCGGCAGCGCGGCCGGCGGCGGCAGCATCGCCGGCATCCTCAAGCTCGGCGCGAACGTGCCGCTCGGCGCAAAGGCGGCCGGCCGGATTTCCGGCTACTACACCGGCCAGCCCGGCTACATGGACGCGGTGCAGCCCGGCCGCAGCGTCGACGAAGACGTGAACAACGGCTATCGCGCCGGCGTGCGCGCCGCGCTGCGCTTCCTGCCCAGCGAAAACTTCAGCATCACGCCGCGTGTCGTTTTCCAGAAGGTGGAGACGGACGGCTGGAACCGCATCGATGTATTCAACATCCTGGCGAATCCATTTACCACGTCGCGTGACCCGGTCACGCTCGGCGAGCGTGAGCTGTTCACACAGATCGACGAGCCGTTCACCGACGAGTTCCTGGTCGGCAGTCTCGACCTGCGCTACCACTTCGGCAGCGTCGACCTGACGTCGATCACGTCTCTGACAGCGCGTGATGTGCTGGTCGTGCGTGATGCCGGTGCGCTGACGTCCAGCATTACGGGCGGCAGCATCGGTCTGCCCGAGAGCGTCTACACGCTCGATTCGCCGCTCGACGACGCGACCGAGTCCAGGGTGTGGACGCAGGAAGTGCGTCTGGCCGGCGGCTCCGACCGCGTCAACTGGTTGGTCGGCGGCTTCTACAGCGACAACCATCGCGAATACGGCCAGAGCCTGCTCGTGTCCGGCTTCCAGGCCGCGACCGGTATTCCGACGCAGGGACTGCGCGCCGCGCGCGATGTGCTGTTCTTCTCAGACCTCTCGTACGACCTGCGGCAGTTCGCGCTGTTCGGCGAGGGCACGCTGGCGGTGAGCGATCGACTGGATCTCACCGCGGGGCTGCGCTACTACAACTTCGATGAGGAGCGCGAGCAGATCTTCGACGGCATCTTCGCGCACGACAACACCGGAACCTCGTTGCTGTCGCAGCCCGGATCCATCAATGCCGACGGTCTGGCGCCGCGCTTCATCGCCAGCTTCAAGGCGTCGCCCAACCTGACGGTCAATGCGCAGGCCGCGCGCGGCTTCCGGCTGGGCGGCATCAACGATCCGCTCAACAAGCCGCTGTGCACGCCGCAGGACCTCGCCACCTTCGACGGTCGCGACTCGTGGCAGGATGAGACGGTCTGGAACTACGAGATCGGCACCAAGTCCAGGCTGATGAACGGCCGCGCGTCGCTCAATCTGTCGGCCTTCTACATGGACATCAGCGACCTGCAGGTGACGGTGACGGCCGGCTCGTGCTCGTCGCGGCTGATCTTCAACGTGCCGAAGGCGCGCAGCCAGGGACTCGAGGCCGAGTTCACCGCAACGCCGAGCGAGAATTTCGATTTCTCGATCTCCGGCAGCTTCAATGACTCGGAGCTGCGCTCGACGCTGACTTCGACGTCGTCCAACGGCCAGGTCAGCGTGGTGTCGGGCATTCGCGAGGGCAATCGTCTGCCCAGCGTGCCGCAGTTCCAGGGCGCGGCGGCCGCGACGTATCGCCGGCAGATGGGCACCGGCTCGGTCGCCTCGGTGACGGGCAGCTTTCAGCACATCGGCTCGCGCTTCACGGAAATCGGCAACCATGCCGAGGGCTTCGGCACCGTCAATCTGAATTCGTTCGGTGCCAACACGATCGGCGGGCCGCTCACGCAGGCGACGTTCCGTTTCGATCCGGAGCTGCCGGCCTACGATCTGGTCAATCTGCGGCTCGCGCTGACGCGCGCGAACTGGGAGCTCGGTCTGTTCGCCAACAACCTGACCGACGAGCGCGCTTTGCTGGCGCTCGATCAGGAGCGCGGCACCCGTGCCCGGGTCGGCTTCCTGACCAATCAGCCGCGCACGTTCGGCGTCACGCTGCGCTTCAACAACTGAGGGCGACGAGGTGCGCCGCAGCATCTCGCGTCGTGATTTCGTGCGCTGCGCGCTGGCCGCGCCGCTCGTATCGCGACTCGGGATGCTCGGTGCGCCGCTCTCGATTGCATCAAGGGAGCACGTAGTTGTCATAGGCGCGGGCGCGTTCGGTGGTTGGAGCGCGCTCGCGCTTTTGCGTGCGGGGCTGCGGGTCACGCTGGTCGATGCGTGGGGCGCCGGCCACGCGCGCGCGTCGTCGGGCGGCGAGACGCGCGTCATTCGTGCGGTCTACGGCGGCGTTCCCATCTACAGCACGATGGCGGCTCGCGCGCTGACGCTCTGGCAGGCGGCGGAGCGGCAGTGGCAACGGCGCGTGTTCTTCCGTTCGGGCGCGTTGTGGCTGTCCGCAGGCGACGACGCCTACGTGCGCACCTCGATCGAGCCGATGCGCGCGGCCGGTCTCTCGCTCGAGGAGCTGTCGCCCGCGGAAGCCGCGCGCCGCTACCCGCAGATGAGTTTCGACGACGTGCGCACCGTCTTCTTCGAGAGGGACGCGGGCTACATCACTGCGCGCGCCGCCTGCGAGCTGGTGCGTGAGACGTTCGTGCGCGAGGGTGGCGAGTACCGCGAGGCGTGGGCGCGCCCGGGCGCGACGGCGGGCGCGCGGCTCTCGAGCATCACCCTCTCGGATGGCAGCACGCTGGCCGCCGACCGCTTCGTCTTCGCGTGCGGCCCCTGGCTGGCGCAGGTCTTTCCGCACGTGATCGGCCGCCGCATAGTCGCAACCCGCCAGGAAGTCTTCTTCTTCGGCACGCCGGCGGGCGACACGCGCTACGACTTCGGCTCGCAGCCGGCCTGGGTACACATGGGCGAGCGGGTCGCGTATGGTGTGCCCGCCCACGAGCGGCGCGGCCTCAAGATCGCCGACGACAGCGCGGGCGAGGAGGTCGATCCCACGACCATGGACCGCACGCCGGCCGCCGCGCGTATTGCGGACGCGCGCGCGATCCTGCGCAGCCGCTTCCCCGCCCTGCGTGATGCGCCGCTGGTCGAGGCGCGCGTCTGCCAGTACGAGCGCTCGAGCGACGGCAACTTCCTGATCGACCTCCATCCCGAACTCGGGAACCTGTGGCTGGTGGGCGGGGGGTCAGGACACGGCTACAAGATGGGCCCCGCGATTGGGGAGCATGTCGCCTTGCTCGTGCGGGGAGAAGCCGGCCCGAATCCACTGTTTTCCTACGGCCGGCAGCGGTGACGGCGGGACATAACTTCGCAACTTACGAATTCGGCACTTGGAAACGGCACTTTGATGCGGCACCTGACTTCGGCACCCTACTTCGCTGCTGACGGCGGGCTCTTCCCATCCTCGTCAATGCTAGCAATCCACGCGGTCAGCATCTTCGCAACAACGCGCGTGAGTGCAGACGGCCGCTGAATCTGCTTGTCAGTCAAGGCGCCGCGTCGGACCAGCCGCCGCAGCACGGCCCGTGTTTCATCGGCAGAGCCGCGCGCGACCTCGAGATGATAGATCTTCTTGCCCGGCTGCTCCGAGCCGTGCGCCTCAGCGATGTTGTATGACACCGACCCGCACGCCCGCATCAGCTGGTCAATGTCCCGCCAGAATCCCTTTGGGATGGTTTTGACCAGCTCGATGATCAGGGAGTCGAGCAGTTCGGCTGCCTGGTAGACCCGCAGGT
>JBQTJO010000320.1:0-9865 GCA_052387015.1 Gemmatimonadota bacterium | reverse complement strand
CAATCTCGACGCCGTTCTCGAGCGTGCGAGTTCTGTAATCACCAAACAGGTTGGGCGCCTCCGATTTCAACAACTCGAGCAGCTTGACGGCCAGGGCGCGGATTTCCGTGTCGGCGCCTTCGCCGGCGCGCAATTCGATGAAATGGCGCCAGGCGCGCGCATTGCCGGTCACGACGATCTTGGTTTCCGCGGCGTTCGGCAGCAGGCTGCGCGCGGTCTGGCGCGCGCGCTTGCGGCGCAGCGTCGCCGAGGCCTCATCCTGCACCTGCTGCTCGATGCGGGCGAGTAGAGCGCGGTAGTCTTCGATGGCGCGCTCGCAGCTGCGGCGGAAAATCTCGAAGGCCTCGCCCTCGGGCGCGATTTCGGGCGGCAGGACGAAGGCGACTTCGGATTCGTCCACGTAGCGCTGGCTGAGCTGCGAATACGAGAAATGGCGATGCCGGACCAGCTCGTGCGTCAGGGCGCGGCTGACGCCCTCGATCAGCACCGTCCAGACCGCATGCTCCAACACGCTGCCGTGGCGGGTCCGCAATATGTTGGCAAGATACTCGCTGTTGGTTGTGCGTCCGGGAATCAGCTTGTGGCCACCCTCGAAGCCGGCGTCGGGGCCGAAGCTCAGGTAACAGAGGCGGCCGGCGAATTCAGCGACGGTCTGCGAGGGAATATCGGTGTCGCTCCGCCAGTCGACGTGAGCGGCGCCAATGAACTCCTGCCGCGCGAGCAAAGTGACTTTCGGCTCGCGGAAAATATGCATGAGGTTTTGCTCCTGCCCGTAGTGGAGCGTTGAAGCTACTTTAGGACCATGCCAGAGACAACCGTACGTTATCAGCCGACGCCCAACCCGAACGCGGGCAAGTTCACGCTCAACCGCAAGGTGGTCGAGGACACGGCGTCGAAATCGTTTTACAACGCGGAGGACGCGGCCGACCACGCGCTGGGCAGCGCGTTGTTCGAGCTCGAGGGTGTGGCGAGCCTGTTCATGGTGGCTGACTTCGTGACCGTCACCAAGAGCGCCGACGCGAGCTGGGACAAGCTGGTGCCGGAGATCGAATCGGTGATCGAGCGCGTCCTCGGGTGAAACGTCTCGCCCTCGCCTTCGGCCTCGTGATCGCGCTCAGCCAAGCAGCGCACGCGCAGTCGGACACGCTCGTGTACTCGGCACCGGCGCCGCGCTGGGTCGGTCAGTTCACGGTGCTGAGCGCGAACGCGGTGCTCGGCGGCCTGACCGCCGGGCTGTTCCAGGAATTGCGCGGCGGCTCGTTCAAGGACGGCTTCACGCGCGGCGCGCTGGGTGGTGCTGCCATCTACGCGGGCAAACGCGTGGCCGCGCAGCGTTTCTCCGGTGCGGGTCTGCTCGGGCGCGAGCTGGCGGCGGTCGGCGCGTCGGTGGTGCGCAACGCGAGCGACGGCATCGGCAGCTTCGACCGGCTGATTCTGCCGGCAGGCTTCACGCGCATCTACTGGAATCGCGCCGAAGGCGCGGTCACGGTCAAGCTGGATGTCGCGACGGCGGCGTTTACCGCTTACGGCGTGCTCGAGGACGAGCTCGCATTCGACGCGCGCGCATCGTTCTCGGGCGGCGCGCCGGTTTTCCGCACCGACAACGAAATCATCACCTTCGGCACGGGCGAGCAGCACGCGGCCGGCGTTTCACGCGCGGGTGTCGTGCTACGCGCATTCGTCGAGCCCTGGGGCGAGGAGTTCCTGGATCGCGCGCTCGCGCACGAGCTCGTACATGTGGTCCAGGACGATCAGCTTTTCATCACGCTCAACGATCATCTCGACGACTGGGCGTTCGCACAGCTCGGACCCGCGAAGCGGCTGTCGCGCTACATCGACCTGAACATCAGCAGCGAAGTGCTCGTGCTGCTGGCGCGCTGGATCGATGATCACGCGGACCGGCCCTGGGAAATGGAAGCGATCTACCTCACGCGATGAGCAAGCGCGCGCTTCCGTGTCTCGCGGTTTCGCTCCTGAGCGCCGGCTGCTGGGAGTTCGTGGCGCCCGATTTCCCCGAGGCGGGCGCGCCGGCCGTGCTGCAGGCGAACGTCACGCTCTCCGAAACCGGCAGCCTCGACGTGTCCGCAGTGCTCGTACCTGGATTGACCTTTGGCGGCTTTCAGCGGGAGGTCGCAGACGACCGGCTGAACGTCAACGGCATCGAGCTTGCCCCAGTCGCCGTTCGCCGCAACGGCACGCGCGCGTACCAGTTCGTCGGTCAACTCGACGATGGCGCGGTGTTGAGCCGGCCTTTCGTGCTGGTCGCGCCGGTTGTTCAGGATGTGACGGGGCCGCCGCCGCGCGTCAGCTGGTTCGGCATCCGCAAGGCGGATCCGGACACCATTGTCTGGATGCGCGGCGAGCAGCTGGTGCTGCGGGTCGACACGACGCTGGCGCCGTCGATGCCGCCGCCGCAGATTCAGCAGTGGTTTCTTGACCTGCGCGGTCGCGAGCGCTCCTTCCGGGTTTCGTCGGACGGCTTTCCACCGGCTGAGCTTCACATTCCTAGTGAGTGGCTGCCCGAGTCGAACGACGGGATCATTGTCGCGACTATGACGTTCTTTCAGTCGGGGCAGCAGAGGTCCCCGGCGAAGGACTACCTCGGCAGTATCTCATTGACAGTCGTGCTGCGCTGGACCATTCGAGCCATTCCGTCATGAATGCGGTATTCGCGAAGCGGCGAAACATCCTTGCCGACAAGCTTGGCGAGACCGGGGTGCTGGTGCTGGCCGCCACGCCGGAACTGATCGTCGGGCGCGACACGGAGCTGCGCTACGTCGTCGATTCCGAACTCTACTATCTGACGGGCTACACCGAACCGGAAGCCGTGCTGGTGCTGAGTCCGGCGAACGCGGAGGCGCCGTTCACGATGTTCGTCCGGCCGCGCGACCCGGCGCGCGAGCTGTGGAGTGGCCGGCGCGGCGGCATCGAGGCCGCGCGCGAGCGGTTCGGCGCTGACGCGGTGCATCCGATCAGCGAGCTGTCACTCGCACTGCCGCCGCTGTTGAGCACCGCCGACGTGCTGTACGCGCGGCTCGGGGCAGGCCGGCCGGAGCTCGACGGCATTCTGCAGCGGATACTCGCCGATGCGCGGCACAAGCGCCCCCGCACAGGCCGCTCGCCACACAGCATTACCGATCCGGGCGAGCTGCTCGATCCGCTGCGCGTCATCAAGGATGACAGCGAGCTGGCGCTCATCCGCGAGGCCGCGCGCATTACGAGCCAAGCATTCATCGAAATGCTGCCGCGCATCCGCGACGGCGTGGGCGAATGGGAGATCGAGGCCGGTATCGAGTACGGCTTCCGCTCGCGTGGCGCCGACGGTGCCGCGTTTCCGACCATTGCCGCGGCCGGCGCGAACGCGGCCGTGCTCCACTACATCGAGAACAGCGCGGTCGCGCACGCGGGCGGTCTGTTCCTGCTCGATGCGGGCGCGCGCTACCGCATGTACTGCGGCGACATCACACGCACGGTGCCAGTCTCGGGCGAGTTCACGGCGGAGCAGCGCGATCTCTACGACATCGTGCTTGCCGCCCACGCGGCCGCAATTGCGGAGACGCGACCCGGCGCCTACGCCGACGCGGCGCACCACGCGGTGCAACGCGTGCTGGCTGATGGCCTGATCCAGCTCGGCCTGCTGAACGGCACGATAGAATCGGCCATCGAAGCCGAGGATGGTCTGCGGCGCTATTATCCGCATCGCACGTCACACTGGCTGGGGCTCGACGTGCATGATGTCGGTGCATACGCGATACGCGCGGGTCCGGTCGAGCTCGTGCCCAACATGGTGCTCACCATCGAGCCGGCTCTCTACATTGCCGGCCGCAACATCGGAATCCGCATCGAAGACGACGTCGTCGTCACTTCGAAGGGCTGCGAGGTCCTGACTGGCGCGGTTCCCAAATGAACCGCCGCTGCTGGGCTTGCGCTAGCAAGCAGCTTGACGCGGATCCTGCGGGAGAGTAGAATTCAGGATACAGTTCCGTCGGCGGATGGATTTGCTAGGCCGCTTGCTACCGCCGGGCGGCTTCTCGAGGAATCGAGAGGTTGCCGAAACAAAAGTCTAAAGTGCCGGGCCAGCTGGGCGGATTCTTTGCCCGGCAATCATTACCCCGCACCCGACTACAGTGGCTGCGGGGATTTTTATTTGCTGCCATGTACCTGGACATTCTGAAGCATCGAGTTCTCGTCTACGACGGCGCCATGGGCACGAGTGTGCAGACGCTCGGCTTGAGTGCGTCCGATTTCGGCGGCGCAGCGCTCGAAGGCTGCAACGACTATCTCGTCATTACCCGGCCCGCCGCCATCGAGTCGATTCACGCCTCGTTTCTGAGCGTCGGCTGTGATGTGCTCGAGACCGATACCTTCCGCAGCAATCGTCTGACGCTGCGCGAGTACGAGCTGCACGAGCGCGTCGTCGAGATCAACCGCGCGGCCGCCTCGCTGGCGCGCCGGGTGGCGGACCGATTCGCGACGCCGGATCGGCCGCGCTTCGTGGCGGGCAGCATCGGGCCGAGCGGCTTGTTGCCGAGCACCTCCGATCCGACGCTCGGCAACATCACGTACCGCGAGCTGGCCGCCGTTTTCGAGGAGCAGGCGCAGGGTCTGATCGAAGGCGGCGTGGATGTGCTGCTAATCGAGACCAGCCAGGACATTCTCGAGGTGAAGGCGCAGATCGCCGGCAGCCGGCGCGCGCTCGCGCGGCTGAGCAGGAGTCTGCCGATCCAGGCACAGGTCACGCTGGACACCGCGCAACGCATGCTGCTCGGCACCGACATCACCGCGGCAATGACCATTCTCGAATCCTTGCGCGTGGATGCGATCGGCCTGAATTGCTCGACCGGGCCGGAGCACATGCGGCAGCCGGTTCGCTATCTGTGCGATAACTCGCGCCTGCCGATCAGCGTGATCCCGAACGCGGGCATCCCGCTCAACGAGGGCGGGCGCGCCATCTACCCGTTGACGCCGGAAGCGCTGGCCGGCGCGCACGAAGAATTCGTCACGAAATTCGGCGTCAACATCGTAGGCGGCTGCTGCGGCACGACGCCGGAGCATCTGAAGCAGGTCGTCGATCGCGTGTGGGGCGTGAAGCCGGCCGAGCGGCGCGTGCAGTACGTGCCGCGCGTGGCCAGCGCCATGACCGCGTACAACCTGGTGCAGGATCCCGCGCCGACCCTGATCGGCGAACGCGTGAACACGCAAGGCTCGCGTGTCGTAAAGCGGCTGCTGCTCGCGGACGACTACGAGGGCGTGCTCACGATTGCGCGTGATCAGGCCGAGAGCGGCGGCCACCTGCTCGACGTATGCGTCGCACTGACCGAGCGGCAGGATGAGGCTCACCAGATGAAGACGCTGGTGAAGCTGCTCGCGCAAACGGTCGAGACGCCGCTGGTGATCGACACGACCGAATACGACGTCGTCGCTGCCGCTCTGGAGGCGTATCCGGGCCGCGCGGTCATCAACTCCATCCATCTCGAGAACGGGCTGACGCGCATCGAAGCGGTCATGCCGCACGTCGTGCAGCACGGCGCCGCGGTGGTCGCGCTGACCATCGACGAACAGGGCATGGCCAAGACCGCGGCGCGCAAGCTCGCGGTCGCGCGCCGTATCCACGACATCGTGACCGGCACGTACGGCGTCGGACCGGACGCGCTCATCTTCGACGACCTGACCTTCACGCTCGCGACCGGCGACGCCGAGTTCAGGCGCTCGGCCATCGAGACGATCGAGGGCATTCGCGCGATCAAGCGCGAGCTGCCCGGCGTGCTGACCAGCCTGGGCGTCTCGAACGTGTCGTTCGGGCTCTCGAAGCACGCGCGCGCCGTGCTGAATTCGGTGTTCCTGCATCACTGCGTGGATGCGGGTCTGGACCTGGCGATCGTAAATCCGGCGCACATAAAACCGTACGCCGAGATCGACGAGGAGCAGCGTACGCTGGCCGACGACCTGATCTTCGACCGCCGTGATGATGCGCTCGCCCGCTTCATCGCGTACTACGAGAGTGCGGTGATCAACGCGGAGGAAGCCGCCGATCCGACCGCCGGCATGGAACCGGAGCAGGCGATTCACTGGAAGATCCTGCACCGCAAAAAGGAAGGCATCGAAGAGCTCATTGACGCGGCGATTCAAGCCCGTACACGTGCACGTGAGCGTGACCGTGAACGTGAACGTCCGTTGTCGCTGAACGACGCCGGTGTGGCAGTGCTGAACGAGTGTCTGCTTCCGGCCATGAAGGAAGTTGGCGACAAGTTCGGCGCGGGCGAGCTGATCCTGCCGTTCGTGCTCCAGTCCGCAGAAGTGATGAAGCGCGCAGTCGCGAAGCTGGAGACGTATCTCGACAAGGTCGAGGGCACCACCAAGGGCAAGGTCGTGCTCGCGACCGTGTTCGGGGACGTGCACGACATCGGCAAGAGCCTGGTCTACACGATTCTCGCGAACAACGGCTATACGGTCTACGATCTGGGCAAGCAGGTTCCGATCAACACCATTATCGAGAAGGCGATCGAGGTGGGCGCGGACGCGATCGGCCTTTCGGCGCTGCTGGTGTCGACTTCGAAGCAGATGCCGGCGTGCGTGCAGGAGCTGAACGCGCGCGGGCTTGCGTTTCCCGTGCTGATCGGCGGCGCCGCCATCAATCCGTCGTTCGGACGCATGACCTCCTACGTCGATCAGGAGAAGCAGCAGCTGTACGGGCCGGGCGTGTTCTACTGCAAGGATGCGTTCGACGGACTCGACGCAGTCGACGCCCTGGTCACCCCCGCGAAGCGCGCCGAGTTCATTGCCGCTCGTCATCGTGAAGTCGTGGAAGGTGACGCGAAGCGCGCAGCCAATGTCGCAAAGGCGAAGGCACTGCGTCCCGCGAGCGCGAACGGCTCCGCGCCATCGCGCGAGGTCGACATTCCGAGCGCGCCCTTCCTCGGCACCCGACGCATCGATCGTCTGCCGGTCGCGGAGCTGTTCCGCTTCTTCGACCTGAACACGTTGTACCGCCTGCACTGGGGCGCGAAGAACGCGAAAGGCGAGGAGTACGAGCAGCTGGTAAAGGCCGAGTTCGAGCCGCGCCTGAAGCGCCTGCAGCAGCAAGCCGTCGAGCAGGACTGGTTCGCGCCGAAAGCGCTGTACGGCTACTTCGCAGCCGTTTCGGACGGCAACGACATCGTGATTCTCGACGGCGAGCGCGAGGCCGCGCGCTTCGCGACGCCGCGCCAGTCGGATCGCGATTACCTGGCGCTGGCCGATTATCTCGCGCCGGTCGAGTCAGGCAAGCGCGATCTGGTCGCGCTGCAGGTCGTCACCGTCGGCGACCGGCTGCTCGAGAAATCGGAAGCGCTGATGAAGGGCGGCGACTACTCCGAGGGCTATTACCTGCACGGCTTCGGCGTTCGCCTCGCCGAGGCCGCGGCCGAGTACGTGAACCGCGCAATCCGCAAGCAGCTGGGTCTCTCGAAGGATCGCGGCCTGCGCTACTCATGGGGTTACCCGGCGATTCCCGATCATACGCAGCACTTGCAGGTATTCGAGCTGCTGCCGGCCCGCGCGGAGCTGGGCGTGGACGTTACCGAGGCCGGAGCGCTGGTGCCGGAGCTGACCACCGCGGCCATCGTGATCCATCATCCTGAAGCCAAGTACTTCTCGACCTAGGAGACCTAAAATTGAATTTGAATTTGAAATTTGAATTTGAACAAACGACGGTCAATTCAAATTCAAATTCAATTTTAATGCGCGATGAATTTCACCGACCTGCTAACCGACCAGCGTCCTCATGTTTTTGATGGGGCCATGGGCACCATGCTCTACAGCAAAGGTGTCTTCATCAACCGCTGCTACGACGAGCTGAACGTGCGCGAGCCCGATCTCGTGCGCGAGGTGCACCGCGCGTACGTGAAGGCGGGAGCGGAGCTGCTGGAGAGCAACAGCTTCGGCGCGAATGCGGTAAAGCTGGCGGAGTACGGTCTGGAGAAGCAGGTGGTGGAGTTGAACGCGGCCGCGGCGAAGCTGGCGCGCGAAGCGGCGAACGGGCGCGCGCTGGTGGGCGGTGCGATCGGTCCGCTCGGCATCCGCATCGAGCCGTACGGCCCCACTTCGCTGGATGAGGCGCGCAGCATTTTCCGCGAGCAGGCCACCGGGCTGCTGGAAGGCGGCGTCGACTTCTTCGTGCTCGAGACTTTTGCCGACCTGGACGAGATCCACCAGGCGATTCTGGCGGTGCGCGGACTGTGCGATCTGCCGATCGTCGCGCAAATGACCGTGCAGGAGGACGGCACCACGGTCTACGGCACGCAGCCGGAGACGCTCGCGGCGCAGCTCGATGAATGGAGCGTGGACGTCGTCGGTTTGAACTGCTCGGTAGGCCCGCACGGCATTCTGGCAGCGATCGAGAAGGTCGCACCGCACACCACGCGCAAGCTGTCGGCGCAGCCGAACGCCGGTCTGCCGCGCGAGATTCACGGCCGCAAGATGTACATGGCGTCGCCCGAGTACATGGCGAAATTCTCGCAGCGGCTGATCCGCGCGGGCGTCAAGTTCGTCGGCGGCTGTTGCGGCACGACGCCCGAGCACATCAAGAAGATCGCGGATGCGGTGCACGCGCTCGCGCCGGGGCGGGTCTCGGTGCGTGTGCTCGAGCCGGAACACCAGGAGCAGCAGGTCCAGGCGAAGCCGCTGTCGGAGCGCAGCCGCTGGGGGCGCAAGATCGCGGCGGGTGAGCTGGTCACGACCGTCGAGATCGTGCCGCCGCGCGGCATCGATCCGACCAAGATGCTGGAAGGCGTGCGCATGTTGAAGCAGGCCGGCATCGATGCGGTCAACGTGCCGGACGGCCCGCGCGCGCAGATGCGGATGGGCGTGCTGCCGACCGCCACGCTGGTCGAGCAGCACACGGGCATCGAAGCGGTCATCCATTACTGCTGTCGCGACCGCAATCTGCTCGGCATGCTCTCCGATCTGCTGGGCGCGCACGCGCTCGGCTTGCGCAACCTGCTGATCATCACCGGTGATCCGCCCAAGATGGGACCGTATCCGGAATCGACCGCCGTATTCGACATCGATTCCATCGGCCTGACCAACCTGGTGCGGCGCCTGAACTGCGGCATGGACCCGGGCAACAATCCGCTGGGTGAGCCGACTTCGTTCGTGATCGGCGTGGGTGTGAACCCGGGTGCGGGCGATCTCGAGTACGAGCTGCAGCGCTTCTACTGGAAGGTCGAGGCGGGCGGCGAGTACGCGATCACGCAGCCGGTCTTCGAGCCGGACCAGCTGCTCCGCTTCATCGAGGAGATCGAGAAACGCAACATCTGGATCCCGATCGTGCCCGGCATCTGGCCGCTCGTATCGGTGCGCAATGCGGAGTTCCTGGCCAACGAAGTGCCGGGCGTCGTGATCCCGGACGAGATCATCGCGCGCATGCGGCGCGCGAATGAAAAAGGGAAGGAGTTCGCTCTGCAGGAGGGCATCACGATCGCGCGCGAGATGTTCGAGATCGTGAAGCCGCACGTGCAGGGCTTGCAGGTTTCGGCGCCGTTCGGCCGCGTCGATTACGCGCTACAGGTCTTCGATGGTGTGGACGGTGTGAACACAGCGCTTTCGGTAGCGTAAGGGTCAGTTTATTGCGCGAAAGGCACAAAGGGTTTCACACGCGGAGGCGCTGAGGCCTCTGAGTCTTCTGTCCCGCCTCCACTGTAGCCGGACGCACAGACTCAGCGAGGAAACCTTCATGCGAAGGTTCTATTACGGAAAAAATCTAATGCAGGCCGCGCGGTCTCTACAGAGAGCCCGAGCCAGTAGCTCGCCCTGATCAGCAGCACGTTCGTCGCGCGTCGACAGTGTAAACACGGCGCTTCCGTGGCGTAGAGCGGTTCGCGTGAGG
>JBQTJO010000319.1:0-6281 GCA_052387015.1 Gemmatimonadota bacterium | reverse complement strand
TCGCCGCCTTCGAGGCGACGGCGGTCGCGACCGCAATGCCGACCGCGGTCGCGGATCTGGGTGGTGTGACCCGCTACAGCTGGGCCTTTTCCGCATATCTGCTGACATCGACAACCACTGTCCCGCTGTTCGGAAAGCTGGCGGACCTGCATGGGCGGCTGCGCGTCTATCTGATTTGCACCGTCATCTTCCTGGTCGGCTCCGCGCTGTGCGGCGCGGCCGCCACTTTCGATCAGCTCGTGTTTTTTCGCGCACTCCAGGGAATTGGCGCGGGCGGCGTGATGCCGATCTCGGTGACCCTGATCGGCGACATCTACACGCTCGAGGAGCGCGGTCGGATGCAGGGTCTGTTTTCGGCGACCTGGGGCATTGCCAGCCTGATCGGCCCGATCCTCGGCGGTATCGTCACCGACACGATCTCCTGGCGCGGCGTTTTCTACTTCAGCATTCCATTCGGCATCATCTCCGCGATCATGCTGAAACATTTCCTGCACGAGCCGGAGGTCCGGCGCGAGCACAAGCTGGACCTGCTCGGCACGTGTCTGCTCACGGCATCCATCACGCTGTTGCTGATCGCGATTCTCGAGGGCTCGGAGGTCTGGGGGTGGAACGATCCACTCACCGCGATCCTGCTCGCGCTATCGCTGTTCGGGTTGGTTGCGTTCGTGGTGCAGGAAAATCGCGCAGCCGAGCCGATGCTGCCGCTCGACATTTTCGACAATCGGGTGATCCTGGTGGCGAGCGCCGGCAGTCTGCTGCTGGGCTGTCTGCTCTTCGCCCTGGCGGCGTACGTTCCGGTCTACGCGCAGGGCGTGCTGGGCGGCACGGCCAGTGATGCCGGCGCGGCGCTCATTCCGATGATGATCGGCTGGCCCATTGCCAGCGCGACGAGTGGCCGGCTCATGCTGCGCATCGGTTATCGTCCGCTGGCGCGATTCGGCGGTGTGGTCAGCGTGGCCGGGCTGTTCGTGCTGGCCTTCACGCCGGCCGGCCGGCTCAATCTCGCGATCGCAATGGCGACGATCGGCGTCGGCATGGGCTTTCTCGCAACGCCGTACCTCGTCTCGGTGCAGAACGCGGTGCCCTGGAACCGGCGCGGGGTGGTGACCAGCACGAACCAATTCTTCCGCACGATTGGCGGCGCGGTCATGGTCGCGGTGCTCGGAGCCGTGCTGAACGTGCGGCTGCGGGAGCAGCTCGGCTCGGATGCGAATGCGGCGCTCGCGCTGCAACCCGCGAGGCAGGAGCTGGCCGACGCCGCAACCCTCGCGCAGGTTCGTGACGCGCTCCAGGGCGCGTTGCACGGTGTGTTTCTGATCTGCCTCGGCATTGGCATCGTATCGCTCGCGATTGCGCTCTTCTTCCCCGCCGGCATGGCGCGCGAGCATGCGCACAATGCGGCGCCCGCGGATTAAGCGGCGGCCGCGGTTTCGCGCTCGCGCTCGATTTCGCCGGCGCTCTGCAGGGCGCGCCTGAACACGGCCGGTCCGATCAGCTGGTTGATCGCGATCACGGCAAGCGCCATGGTGCGGATCGCCGGCCCGATTTCCGGATAGACGGTAGCCACCAGACTCGCGAGACCGATCGCCACGCCGGCCTGGGCCAGCAGACCGGTCCAGACGTGGCGGCGCGGCTCCGGCGGCAGCGCGGCCCAGCGCGCGCCGGCGGCCGTACCGAACCAGATGGTGAACGCCCGGATCGCGGCCAGCGGTCCGACGATCGCAATCAGGGCAATCACCTCCACGACCGCGATCGATGCGCCCGACAGCGCGAAGAACACCACGAAGACCGGAGCCGCGGCGCGCTCGACCGCGTCGCGCATTGCCTCGCCCGCGCCACCCGGCGCGAAGTTCTCCGTAATAAAGCCGGCGACCAGAATCGTGAGCAGCAGCTCGACGTGAGTGAGACGGGCAATCTCGGCGCCCAGCATGGCCACGATGATGCCGAACAGCAGCAGCTCGCGCTGCGCGAAGCGAAGATATATGACGACGCCGCCGCCAATCGCGCTGCCCACCACGAATGCGCCCGCGATCTCCCAGATCACGGCGCCGAGCGACGGCAGGTGCGCGCTGCCGGCGGGTGGAACGATGCTCCGGCTGATGGCGGCGACCAGGGCGAAGAGAACAATCAGGATCACGTCCGAGAGCAGCACGACGCCGAGCGCGGTGCGCGCAACCGGTCCGCGCGCGCGCGTCTCCGTCAGCAGACCGAGTGTCGCCGCCGGAGAATGCGCGACCAGAACGGTCGCGAGCAGCAGAGCGAAGATGACGACCATTGCCGCCGTCTGATCCACGAGCACCGGGATGAACGACTGGAACGCGAGCACGGCGGCCACCAGCGTGACGAAGGTGAGCCCCATCTCGCAGCCGAGGATTTTGAAATAGGTGCCGCCGTACGTCTTGACATCGGACCACTTCAGCTCGGCGCCGGCCATGAATGCGATCAGCGAAACCGCCAGCTCGTTGACCGGACTGAGCCGCAGGATGTCGGCGTAGGATACGGTGTGCAGCGCGGAGGGCCCGAAGATAATGCCGGCCAGCAGATAACCGACCAGCTTCGGCAGTCCGATGCCGTTCGCGATCTCGCCGACCGTGTATGCCGCGAGGATGAGGAAGCCGAACGCGAGCAGCGCCTCCGAGCTGGGCGCGTTGGCGCCGAGCGGCCGGATCAGCTGAAGCCCGGCAAGCAGGAGGAAAAGAATGAGCGCGCGTCGCATCAGCCGGCGCTTTCCGCACGATGTCCGAACCCGCCGGCGACCAGCGCGCTGACAATGCGAACGCCGAAAATATCGGTGACCAGCACGGAAACGATCGCGGCCGTGAACACGACGTTCGGCACGAGCTCCAAGTCGTTGAGTGAGTAGCTCATCGCGATGGCGAGCGCGATCGTGCCCTGCCCGATCAGACCGCGTCCCCAATCGGCTTCGACCAGTTCGCGCTCGCCGCTCAGCCGGGACGCGAGCCGGGCGGAGCCGACCTTGGCCGCGAGCCTCACGAACACGTACAGGATCACCACCAGCACCCAATCGAAGCGGCTCGGCTGCCACGCCGCACCGGCCAGCAGCAGCAGCACGAAATACAGCGGCTTCTCCACGTTCGACATCAGCCGCTGCAGCTCTGCGCGACTGCCCGACGTGTTGACCAGAATCGCGCCGATCAGCAGTGCGGGCAGCAGCGGCGAGATGCGCAGATAGGACGCCGCGCCGCTCGCCAGGATGATGGCGCCGGCCATGGCAATGAAGAGCCGGTCCGGATTCCGCTCGGGGCCGAGGAACAGGTGAAAGAGCGAGCCGCCGATCACACCGATGCCGGCCGTGATCGCGGCCCATTCCGTCGCGGTGAGCGGGCGGCCGCCGATATCGACGTCAATGTGGATCACGCACAGCAAAATGCCGAAGAACGTGATGGCGAACGCCCCATCGACCAGTGCGCTCGTCTCGAGCTGCTGCACGACCGGGTGCGGGGTTTCGGCGGATACCAGCGTCACCGCCGACGAAGCGGTCGCCGTCGCGATGGCGCCCAGCGAGACCGCCGCCATGATGACGCGCTCGTAATCCATGTCGAACGCCCACGAAAGCGCGAAGAGCATCACGGCTGAAACGAAGACAAAAGTGAGGACGGCCTCGAGCGTCGCCACGGTGTACGTGTTGCCGGGCACTTGCATCAGCCGCGGCAGGTGGAAATTCATGCCGACCGATGCGCCGGTCCAGCCGAGCGCCAGCGTCATGACCGGCGCGAAGCTCGCCACGACATCCGCGCTCATGAAACCGGAGACCTGCGGCCCCAGTAGAATGCCGAGAATCAGATACTCGGCGCCCGAGACGATGCGGTAGCGGCGGGCGATCCACTCGAACAGCACGTGGGCCGCCAGATACGCGGCGGCTACGATCAGGATGAGACTGAGCGCGGGACTCACCGGCGCCGTCCAGCCGGCTGGAAACCAGCCCGTTTCGTCCTGCGTAAGGCAGTCAGAACCTGAGGTCTCAAATGATTCGCTTCTCGATAGTCGTGTTCGCGCTCGGCATCGCTGCGCAGGCGGCGCCGGCGCAGGTCGCAGACTCCATTCCAGCCCGTGATGCCTATCTGGACGCGGCGGCCGCCGATCATGTAAGGCTTGCGCGCGCCCGGCGCCAGATTGCGGACCTGTCGGTCGAGCGTTATAGGGCGCTTTCGAAAGAGCGCATGTCGGTCGGGCTCCGGGGCATTCGGCGCGACCGCCTGCTCTACCGCCGTGAGGTTGCAGGCCGGCTGGAATGGACGCGGACCGGCACCGCCCGTATCGAGGTGCTGGGCGCGCGCGAGGCCGTGCCGGTAGCGATCAAGGGGGTGCAGCTCCCGAGCGATCTGGCTGCTTTCATGCCGCACCTCGCATTCGATCCCGCCGATCATCGCCTGCTGGTCGACTGGAACGATGATGAATTCGTGCGCCATCCGCTCGCGCCGGACGCGGAGCGGTTCTACCGCTATCGGACCGGCGGCACGACATCGATTCAGCTGCCTGACGGCCGCATCGTGCGGCTGATCGAGCTGGAAATCGTTCCGCGCACGCGGGATTCCCGAAACATCACCGGCTCGTTCTGGTTGGAAGCCGAGACCCACTCGATCGTGCAGGCCGCATTTCGCCTGGCCCGCGACATCGATTTCGAGCGCGATCTCGCCGATGAGGACGACGACGACATTCCGGGATTCATGAAGCCGATCACCATCAGCGTAGAGCACGTTACCATCGAGTACGGGCTGTATGATCTCAAGTGGTGGATGCCGCGCACGATGCTCTTCGAGGGCGCCGTGCGCATGGGCATGCTGCGCATGCCCATGCAGTACGAACGCACGTACTCGGAGTACGAGATCGAAGCGCGTGGTCAGCCCGTCACTGCGCCCCTGGCCGAGCTGCGGGCGCAGGACTCGCTGCGGCGCGCGCACGCGGACAGCGGCAGATGGCAAGTCGTTATGCCGGCCGACACCGCCGCCATGCTGACCAGCGCCACCCTGCCGCCCGACATCTTCGCGACCGGCGAGCAACTCATCAGCGAGCGCGAGCTGGAGGAGCTGCGTGCGCGCATCGAGCAGGCCGGCGGCGGAGCTGGGCCGGCGCTCCTGCCCGAGCCCGTCGTTCACCTGGACGCGCTGTCGGTCCGCCGCACTCGCTACAACCGGGTGGAAGGGCTTTCGCCCGCCGCTCACGGCGAGGTCGACTTCGGCGCCTATCGCGCGGCTGCAACCGTCCGCATCGGTCTGGCCGACCGCGAGCCGAACTTCGACATGGCGGCCACGCATGTCGGTCGCAAGCGCACGCTCACGGCAGCAGCGTATCGCAGACTGAACGGATTCGATCCGTTCGTCTCACCATTTACGGTCGGCTCGTCCGCGTCGGCGCTCGTCCTGGGGCGCGATGAGGCGGACTATTACCGCGCACTCGGCGTCGAGCTGCGCGCCGCGCCGAGTGGCTCAGCGGGCAGCTGGTACGCGCTTCGGCTGTTCGCCCAGCGGGAAAGCGCCGCGCAACAGGAAACGAATTTCAGTTTGCGCAGCCTGCTGAACGACAGTTTCGAGTTCCGCGAGAATCTCCGGGCGGATGAGGGCGACTGGTATGGCGCCGAGGTGACATTGCGGCGCACGCGCGGACTGGATCCCGAAGGTTGGCGCTTCGGCGCCGAGCTGTACGGCCACGGCGCATTCGGCACGAGTGACTTTGCGCGCGGCGCGCTGACGCTGCGTATGGGCGTTCCGCTGCCCGGCGCGTTCACCGGCGCACTGGAAGCGGCGGCCGGTATCACGTCGACCGAGTCTCCGCTCCAGTACAACTGGTACGTCGGCGGACTGGCGAGCCTGCGCGGCTATCACACGGCGGCGCTGAGTGGCGAGACGTTCTGGCGCGGGCGCGCGGAGATCGGCTACGGACTACCGGCCCTGCGTATCGTGGGATTCGGTGATGCAGGCTGGGCCGGCGCTCGCGACGGGTTTGCCACCGGCAGACCACTGCTTTCAGTCGGCGGCGGAGTGAGCTTCCTCGACGGCATAGTGCGCTTCGATGTCGCGCGCGGGCTGCGCGCGCCGGGCGGCTGGTCGACAACCTTGTATTTCGATGCGGCTTTGTAAACAGGACTGCGCGCTACCGGACTGCGCGCTACCGGACTGCGCTACGGGACTGCGCGCTACCGGACTGCGCTACGGGACTGCGCTACGGGACTGCGCTACGGGACTGCGCGCTACCGGACTGCGCTACGGGACTGCGCTACGGGACTGCGCTACGGGACTGCGCTACGGGACTGCGCTACGGGA
>JBQTJO010000318.1:0-2066 GCA_052387015.1 Gemmatimonadota bacterium | reverse complement strand
GCTGCTGCTGATGCTGATCGCGCTCGGCAGCCCGTTGTTGGACCGGTTGCGCGCGCGTCCAAGCGCAGCATGACCGACCGCCAGCTCACCGCCTACGACGTCGCCGATCACTACGACGACGCGTATTTCGCCGACCTGAGCGCACGCTACCGCACACGCACCCGGTTTGCGCGCCAACGGATCGCGAACGTGTTCTCGCTGCTGCCGGATCTGAAGGGCAAGCGGCTGCTGGATGTCGGCTGCGGCATGGGCACCTTCACGCTGGAGGCGGCCGCGCGCGGCGCGCTGGCCGTCGGTCTCGACCTCGCGCCGGCCGGCATCGCCGCCGCGCGCCGGGTCGCGGCGGAAGAGAAGGTGAGCGGTGCGGCCTTCACCCGCGCCGATGCGGCACGGCTGCCGTTCCGCGGCGCGGCGGCCGCTGTCGTGATCGCCGCCGATTTCACCGAGCACCTGGACGACGAAACGCTCGCGCGCGTGCTGCGCGAGCTGGCCCGCGTCACTGCGCGTGGCGGCACGCTCGTCATCTACACACCCGAAGCCGCCCATCTGTTCGAGCGGCTCCGTGACCGCGGAATCCTGCTCGAGCAGGAGCCCTCGCACATTGGAATCCGCTCGGCCGACCAGCTCGCGCGCGCGGTAGAAAGCGCCGGCTTCGAGGTAATGCGGATCCGCTATCTGCCTTCACATCTGCCGATCTGGAATCTGCTCGAGCGCGGCCTGGCGCGCTGGATCCCGCTGCTGCGGCGGCGCATCGGGCTGGTTGCGCGCAAAGCATGAAGGCGCTACGGGGAGGCGCTACGGAGAAGCGCTACGGGGAGGCGCTACGGTAATGCGCTACGGGACTGCGCTGCGGACAGTCGCCGTGCGGCTCGGCCAGCTCGCGCTGATCGTGCTGGTCAGCTACGGCATCATCCGCGCGCTCGCGCCCGAGATCGGCAAGATCAGCGCGCGCGATCTCGAGGCGTGGACACCCAACGCCGGCGTTATCGCGATCGCGCTGCTGCTGCTCGTGACGGTTTACCTGATGCACTACGCACTCTGGCGCGCCATCACGACCAGACTGGGCGGCGCGAGCCCCGCGCCGCGCGCTGCGCTGCGCATGTACTTCGTCTCGAGCCTCGGCCGCTACGTGCCGGGCAAGCTCTGGCAGATCGCGGGACTCGCCGTGCTCGCGCAGAAGGCCGGTATCTCGCCGGTTGCCGCGACCGCCGCGTCGCTGGCCGGACAATTCGCCTTTCTCACCAGCGGACTCGTTTATCTCGCCGCGCTGCTTCCCGGTTGGGGCGGGCGCGCGCCGCTCATCGGTGCGGTCGTGCTGATCGTGACCGGCTGCGCGCTCTTTCTATTCTTTACGTCCAATGCCCGCCACTGGCTTTCCGAGCGGTTCGACCAGCGCTTCAGCGGCGCGCTCGCGCTGCTCGACCGCATCAGCTGGCGCGCCGCGCTCGCGTGGTGGTTTGCATACGCGTTGACTTGGGCGCTGCTGGGCGTCGCGTTCGTGGTATTCGTGCGAGCGTTCGTGCCGCTCGAGGGCACGCAGTACATCCATGTTGCGGGGACAATCGCGGCAGCGTACCTGTTCGGCTATGTGTTCTTCTTCTCACTCGCGGGCCTCGGCATTCGCGAAGCCGCGATGATCGGACTGTTGAATCAGGTGATGCCCGCATCGGCCGCTCTGGTCGTGTCGGTGGCGTCGCGCCTGTGGTTCACGGCCGCGGAGCTGCTGCCGCTCGCGCTGATACCCGTTGCGAAGGACGAGTGATGGCGCGCGGCCTCGTCATCATTCCGACCTACAACGAGCGTGACAACGTACCGCGCCTGGTGCCGATGGTGCTCGGCCAGGACCCGCGTCTCGAGATCCTGATGGTCGACGACGCGTCCCCCGATGGCACCGGCGCGCTCGCCGCTGAGATCGCTTCAGGCAACCCGCGCGTTCACGTGCTGCATCGGGCTGGCAAACTTGGACTTGGCACCGCCTACCTCGAGGGGTTTCGCTGGGGCATCGCGCACGGCTACGACTGGATGTTCGAGATGGATGCGGACTTCTCGCACGATCCCGCGCACCT
>JBQTJO010000317.1:0-10312 GCA_052387015.1 Gemmatimonadota bacterium | reverse complement strand
AAGCAGCAGGATCAGTAGTGCTGTCCGAATCGAATTCCGCATGACTACCTTCAATCCATGAAAGAAAACGTGTCGCCGGCCGCGCGGCTGTTACGCAAATGGCAGCAGCTCCAGGACAAGCCGGGTGGCAAGTGGCTGTTCGCGCGCATTCTCCGTTACGGCAGTCCGTACACCGGCACGGTAAAGCCGGAAGTGCTGGTGGTCGAGCCGGGCTTCGCCCGCGTCGCGATCGAGGACCGGCGTCGCATCCGGAATCATCTCTCGTCGAGTCACGCGCTCGCGATCGCGAATATCGGCGAGCTGAGCGGCGGTCTGGCGATGACGGCCACGCTGCCGGCCGACGTGCGCAGCATTTTGACGGGGCTGAGCGTGGAATACAAGAAGAAGGCGCGTGGCCGCCTGATCGCGGAGTGCCGGTGCGTCGTGCCGGAAGTGAGGGAAACGCTCGATTACGAGCTGCGCAGCAGCGTCTTCGACGCGAGCGGAGAAGTGGTGGCGGTGATTACGGCGCGCTGGAAGCTGAGTCCGCCGGAGCGCGCGTGACGGCCGGCGCCTCGCGCATCCGCAGCGAGAAAAAGGGGTCGCGCGCGAAAGCGCGCGCGCGCTCGTTGATGAGATAGCGGGCGCGGATCTGCTCGATCGGTACGCTGCTGTCGATCAGGCCGAGCCGCTGCGCCAGCTCATCCGCGTAGCCCGGCAACAGCACTTGCCGGCCGTACGGGATGCGGCCAGGCGAAACGCTGTTCGCATGGTCGAGGATGTTGGTCGTGCAGTTGTTGGTCAGTGTATTGTAGAACTCCGGCTCTTGATTCAAGGAATTCGCGCGCTCCAGCATTTCGACGAACAGCGCGCGCGCCTTGGCGGGCGTGGTCCGGATCGGATACAGATAGATGTCGTCCCCGCGCACGCTGCGCAGGCCAATGATGTCGCGCTCATCGCCGATCACGTACGTGATCTCGTAACGCCGCAGCATGCCTTTCAGGACCGAGTAGTCCTCGTTGCGCTCACGGCGCGCCTCGACCGAAATGGCGACGTACTGCGAGTCGGAGAAGCCGAAGCTGAGAAAGGTATGGGCGGGACCGCGGTTGTCGCGCTCGAATGGCGCGAGGCCGAACCAGACGCTCTCCAGCCGGTCCAGATCGTAGGTGCGATCCTGCCACCGTACTTTGGCGGAGCCGTCCTGCTGCCAAATGAAGTTGCGGACATTGTGAATCGTGAGTCGCGAGCCTGCGAAGGTCACGTATGGCGTGCGCTCCTGCCCGATCGTCCAGGCGCGGTCGTTGGACGGCCGGATGGAGATCCAGCCGATCGTGAGGATGAGAAGAAGCAGGAGGAAGGGGCCTGCCTTCAGTATTCGCCGCTGACTCATTCTCATATGACTCGCTAGCAAATATGCGCGACCGCTGCCCACGGCGCTATTCCAATCCGCGCGCTCGATCGTTAGGTTCGGGCTCCCTCGGTATTCCTGGAGAATCCGTCAGCATAGCTGCATGTGGCAGAAGGATACGAAGCGCGGCCGCTCGTGAAATCTGAAGGCAGGCCCCACCACCTGCGCGGCCTCAACCCCGAGCAACGCGCCGCCGTCGAACACGTCGACGGCCCGCTGCTCATCCTGGCGGGCGCCGGCACGGGCAAGACCAGGACGCTCGTCCATCGCATTGCGCACCTGATCCGCGCGGCACGCGTGCAGCCGGACACGATCGTCGGCGTGACCTTCACCAACCGCGCGGCCGATGAGATGCGGGAGCGGGTCGAATCGTTCATCGGCGAGGAGGCCCGGCGCGTCACGTTGAGCACGTTTCACTCGCTCGGCGTGCGCATCCTGCGCGCGCACTACCGCAAGCTCGCGCTGCCGGCCCGCTTCGCCATCTACTCGACGCCCGATCAGCTCGCGGCGCTCAAGATGGCATGCGCGGAGATCAGCATCGGCAACGATGTATTCGATCACAAGCGGATCCTCCGTCAGATCTCGAGCTGGAAGAACGCGCGCGTGAGCACGGCGCAGGCGGCGCGGCTGGTCGCCGCAGCGGGCGAGAGCGGAACACGCGCCGATGATTACGCGGTGCTCGCCGCGGACGCGTACTTCAAATACGAAGAAATCCTGCGCGCGTCGGGCGCCGTGGATTTCGACGACCTGTTGCTGCTTCCGCTGCAACTGCTGCAGGAGAGCGAAGCGGCGCGGCGCGAAGTCTGGAAGCGCTGGCACTATGTCATGATCGACGAGTACCAGGACACCAATTCGGTGCAGTTCGAGCTGGCGCGCGTACTGGCGGGATCGCGCCGCAACATCTGCGTGGTCGGCGACGACGATCAGTCCATTTACGCGTTCCGCGGCGCCGAAGTCGGCAACATCCTCGAGTTCGAGACGCATTTCCCCGGCGCAAAGGTGGTGCGGCTCGAGGAGAACTACCGGTCGACCCGCCGCATCATCGCCGCGGCCAACGCGGTTATCGCGGGCAATACACTGCGGCATGCGAAGCGGCTGCGGACCAGCAACGCGATGGGCGCACCGATCGACTGCTGCGACCACGCGGACGAGCTGGCGGAAGCGGAGATGGTCGCGCGCGAGCTGGCCACGCGCAGACTGACGCACAAGCTGAAGTGGGGCGACATCGGCGTGCTGTTCCGGACCAATACGCAGGCGCGTGTGCTGGAGGAGGCGCTCCGGCGTCGTAACGTGCCGTATCGGGTAGTCGGGGGTACGTCCTTCTTCGAAAAGAAGGAGGTCGGCGATGCGGTGGCGTACCTGCGCGTGGTTGCACACCCGTCCGACGAGATCGCGCTGCGGCGCATTATCAATTATCCGACCCGCGGCATCGGCCGGACCACCATCCTGAGAATCGCCGAATTGGCGCAGCAGCGCAGCTCGACGTTCGTGAAGCTGCTCGCCGAGGCCGATGCGGCGGAGGTCGGTCATATCGCGCAGCGCTCGATCGCGAAGTTCATGGAATCGATGAAGGGCGCGCGCGCTGGGCTGGCCGCTGCCGAGCAGCAAGCCGCCACCGTGCCGCCGCGCCAGGAAGAGGCGACGCCGATCGCAAGCTGGGCGGCGAGTCTGTTCAGAGCGGTCGGTCTCGAGGATGCGATTCGCAACGATCCGCGCAATCAAAAGTCCGCCGTGCAGCGCGTGGACAACGTGCGCGATCTGGTCGGCGCGATCATTCGCTACGAGCGGCGGAAGTGGAGCGAGCGGGTGACGGGCGACGTCGCAGAATGGAAGCCGCCCACCCTGGTCGAAGCGCTGGGCGTGCTGGCGCTCGATGATCTGGGTGACGAGGACGAGGAGCCGCGCACCGACGAGAACCGCGTCACACTCATGACGCTGCACTCGGCGAAAGGACTCGAGTTCAAGGACGTCTACATCGTGGGACTCGAAGAAGGCATTCTGCCGCACTCCCGCTCGATCGACGAGAGCACGCTCGATGAGGATCGGCGGCTGATGTACCTCGGCATCACGCGCGCACGGGAGCGACTGACGCTCTCACATTGCCTGAAGCGCAAGCGCGGCGGCGATCACGTCGAGGTATTGCCGTCGCGCTTCATTGCCGAAATCCCGGCCGAGCTGCTGAACGCGAAGTCCGCCAGCGCGCCGCTCGCGCCCGAAGAGTCGGAAAACCTGCGCAAGAACTTCTTTGCCAACATGAAGACGATGCTGGATACGCCTTAATCTTCGCTGAAGCTCCGGCGACGGCGCCGGCCGCCGGCCGGGCTGACGTCGATGAGCAGCGCGATCACGAGCCCGGCGATCTGAAGCAGCCCCCACTGGCCGTTCCACCAATTCTGCACGGCGGTATACCACAACAGCGAGGTTGGCAGGAAGATAAACCCGAGGACCGGCCAGAGAGCCGTGGTGAAGATGCCCTTGAACCAGCCGGTGAACAGCCAGAGGATCAGGATCAGAACGCGTGGCGTGAGCAGCGCCACCAGCACACCGAGACAGGGCATGACCAATTCTCCTTAAATGTGCGGGGTCAGGGCTTCACTTTTCATCGGCTTGCGTGCACGTCGCGATATCGGTGGAAAAGTGAAGGCCTGCCCCGCTCCTTTATGGCCTGATCGCGCATCGAGCGGTCGGCTCCTATTGTACAACAATGAGCGAGTATGTGCTGATCCCGGCGTACAACGAGGAAGAGCGCATACGCCCTGTAATCGAGGGCGCACGCACGCATCTGCCGGTCCTGGTCGTGGACGACGGGTCGGCCGATGGGACGCCGGCGATCGCGGAAGCTGCGGGCGCAACGGTCGTGCGGCAGGTGCCGAATCAGGGGAAGGGCGCGGCCCTGAAGCGCGGCTTCCGGTGGGCGCTGGAGCGGCCGGATTGCAGCGCGGTCCTGACGCTCGATGCCGATGGGCAGCACGATCCCGCCGAGATCCCTAAGTTCATGGCCACTTTCGCGCAAAACGGCAGCGATCTGATCATCGGCTACCGCGATTTCAGCGAGATGCCCTTTCGGCGAAAGGTCGCGAACACCATCGGGCGGGCCAGCCTGTCCTGGGCCATGGGGCAGAAGATCGTGGACAACCAGTCGGGCTATCGCCTGATCAGCCGCGGCCTCATGGAAGCGACGCTGGCGAGCGCGGAAGCCGGTTTCGAGTTCGAGGTCGATATGGTCGTGCTCTGCATTCGGCGCGGCTTTCGGCTCGACTGGGTGCCGATCCGAACCATCTATGCGGGCGAGGCCAGCCACATCCGGCCGTGGCATCACGTCAAGAACTTCTTTCGTGTGGTGCTCAAGACACGGCGGCTCATGAGGCAGTAGAGCCGGCCGGTACGGGGCTTGCCACTGCTACTGACGCCTAACGCATTTCCAGGAGGATGTATGGTCCGCAAGCCGACCAGCGGCGACAGCGAGCAGCGCGAACGGGAAGCGGCGCGCGCGCGAAAGAGCAGTACACTTTCGGCGGCCAACGTACCGCCCGAAGGCGCGTCGGCAAGCAGACCGCCGGTAAGCGTGCGGCCCATGCACGGCAGCTCGGATGGCGAGTCGGCGCACGGTGCGCTGCCGCGTCCCGGCATTGAGGACGAGCAGGGCGACTAACTCCGCTCGAAATGGCATGCAACTGACGGCGATGACCTGCGAAGCGTGCCGGGCGGACTCCCCGCGCGCGACTGAATCGGAAAAACGTGAGTACATGGCGCAGCTGCCGGAGTGGACGATCGTGCAGCAGGATGGCATCGATCGGCTCCAGCGCGTTTACAGCTTCAGGAATTTCGTGGACGCGCTGGCCTTCACGAGCCCAATCGGCGAGCTGGCGGAAGCGAACGGCCACCATCCGCTGCTGATCACCGAGTGGGGGCGCGTCACTGTCCAGTGGTGGACGCACAAGATCGGTGGGCTGCACGTCAACGACTTCATTCTCGCCGCAAAAACGGACGAGCTCTTCACCTAGACGGCGAACTGCGGCGGCGGTCGCAGGTGAAAGCCGGTCGCATCCTGATACGCCTTCGCGAGCGCGAGCGTCTCCGCCTCGCCGAACAGCTTTCCGACAAACGAAATCGAGACCGGTGTGCCGTCCGGATTGAAGCCGTTCGGCAGCACGACCGCAGGGTGGCCGGTCAGATTCGTGAGCAGCAGCACATTGCCGCCGAATGACGGCGTTATGAAGACGTCGATATCCTTCATCGCGCGCGCCATCTCCTGCATCAGCAGGGTGCGAACCCGGTTCGCCTGCAGATACTCGACGGCCGGAATGAAGCGGGACTGGCGAAACGACGTCGGCCAGCTGCTGTTCTCAATCAGATCGTCGCGGTTGCTGCGCGTCAGATCGTCGAACGCGGTAGCGGCCTCCGCGCTCAGGATGATGCGTAGCGCGCCGACCGGCAGCGTCGATGGCGTCTCGAAGGGCATCGGGTCGATGCCGAGTTTCGAGCGCAGCACGTCGAGCGCAGCGTCGTCGAATGCCTTGGTGGGGTGGTTCTCGGTCGCGTCGAAGGCGCTCTTGTAGTAACCGACGCGCAGCTTGCGAATGTCCAGCCGCGCATCCCAGTTGAAGGGGAGATCGCGCGTGGTGGGGTCGCGGCCGTCCGGTCCGCTGATCGCCGCGAACACCGCCGCGCAGTCTTCGACCGAGCGACACATCGGGCCCAGCTTGTCCATGCTCCACGACAGCGCCATGGCGCCCGTGCGCGGCACGCGGCCGAACGTCGGGCGCAAGCCGGTGGCGCCATTGCGCGTGCTTGGCGTGACTATGGAACCGTGCGTCTCACTGCCGATCGAAAAGCCGACCAGCCCGGCCACGGTCGCCGCGCCGGGACCCGCACTGGAACCGCTGCTCCCCTGATCCAGCTTCCACGGATTGCGCGTCTTGCCACCGTACCAGACGTCGCCCTGCGCGAGCGCGCCGAGCGTCAGCTTGGCAACCAGAATTGCGCCCGCCTCATCGAGCCGGCGCACGACGGTCGCATCCTCATCGATCACCTGGTGCTCGTACGGCTTGGCGCCCCAGGTGGTACGAATGCCGCGCGTCGCGAGCAGGTCCTTTGCGCCCCACGGAATGCCGTGCAGCACACCGCGGTACCGGCCGGCCTGGATCTCGGCGTCGGCCGTGCGCGCCTGCGCCAGCGCGCGCTCATCGGTGAGCGTGATCACAGCCTCGAGCGTAGGGCCGTGCTCGCGCAGCCGCGCGAGATACAATTCGGTCAGCTCGACCGGCGAGAGCTGGCGCGTCCGGATCAGCTCGGCGAGGGAGAGCACCGGCCAGAAAGCGACCTCTGCGAGGTTGCGTGGCCGCTGCAGGCGGCCGGGGCGCGAGTAGCGTGGGGTGCGCCGTTCGGCCGGCAGCTTCATGGACGGCAGGACCGGATCGAACTGCACGGCGGGAGGCACGGCGTTGGACAGCTCGACCGTGCGCAGCTGCGCGTAGGCGCGCGCGTTCTGATTGACGCCACGCACAAGCGCGGACCGCTCCTCGTCCGTGAACTCGAGGCCGGCGAGCGCCTCGGCGTCCTTCACCATCTCTTTCGTGATCGGCCCTTCCTGCTCCTGGATGCGTGCCCAAAGCACACCGGGCAGCAGCGACGAGCCGAGGCCGAGGCCCGCGAAGTAGCCGACGAATGCGCGACGATCGTACATGCCGTAATATTATTCCCCCACCTGGAATTCACCACGGGAGAGATCATGCGTTGCAGAGTGCTTCTGACCGTAGCCGTGCTGACGTGCGCTCCGCTGGCCGACGTGCGCGCGCAGCGGACCGAGGTGTTCGATACCTCCTATTTCGGCGGACTGACATTCCGCAATGTCGGTCCGAACCGCGGCGGCCGCTCGATCGCCGTAGCGGGCAGCAGCGCGCGGCCGAACGAGTACTACTTCGGCGCGACCGGCGGTGGTGTCTGGAAGACGACTGACGGCGGCACGAACTGGCGGGCCCACTCCTGCACTCAATTCAAGAGCAGCTCGGCCGGCGCAATCGGCGTATGCGAAGCCAATCCGGACGTCGTTTACGCCGGCATGGGTGAGGTGCAGCTGCGCGGCAACGTCATGCAGGGCGACGGCGTCTACAAGACGACGGACGCGGGCGCGACCTGGAGCAACGTCGGGCTGAACGACTCACACGCGATCGGCCGCGTGCGGGTGCATCCGACCAACTGCGACATCGCGTATGCGGCGGTGCTCGGTCACACCTTCGGCCCGAATGCAGAGCGCGGCGTCTTCAAGACGACCGACGGCGGCAGGAGCTGGCAGCGCGTCCTGCACCGTGACGATCAGACGGGCGCGGTCGACCTGGTGCTGGACCCGTCCGATCCGGACGTGCTGTACGCGGGCTTCTGGCAGGTGCATCGCACGCCCTGGTCGCTCTCGAGCGGCGGACCGGGCAGCGGCCTCTTCAAGAGCACGGACGCCGGCAAGAGCTGGACGGAGCTGACGCACAACGCCGGCCTGCCGAAAGGCACGTGGGGCAAGGTGGGCGTCTCGGTTTCGGGCGCCGATCCGAAGCGCGTGTATGCGATCATCGAGGCACGCGATGGCGGCGTGTTCCGGAGCGATGACGCCGGAGCGACGTGGACGCGCACCAACGAGGAGCGCAAGCTGCGTCAGCGCGCCTTCTACTACACGCGCATCTACGCGGATCGGCAGGACAAGGATCTGGTCTATGTTCTCAATGTCGGCTTCCACAAGTCGACGGATGGCGGCAAGACGTTCCCGAAGGCGATCCGCGTGCCGCATGGCGACAATCACGATCTCTGGATCGCGGCCAATGACAACCAGCGCATGGTCGAAGGCAACGATGGCGGCGGCAACGTGTCGGTGAACGGCGGCCAGTCGTGGACCGACCAGGACTATCCGACCGCTCAGCTCTATCACATCACGACCACCAACCATCAGCCGTACTGGGTGTGCGGCGCGCAGCAGGACAACAGCACGGCGTGCATGCGCAGCGGTGGCTGGCCGCAGATGGCGCCGCACGTGGCGGTGGGCGGCGGCGAAAGCGGCTACATCGCGAGCGATCCGGAGAACCCGAACATCTTCTATGCGGGCAGCTACGGCGGCTACCTGACGCGCTACGACTACGCGACCGGCCAGTCCCAGATCATCAACGTGTGGCCGGAGAATCCGATGGGGCACTCGTCGGGCGAGATCCGCGAGCGGTTCCAGTGGACGTTCCCGATCGTCTTCTCGCGCACCGGACCGAGAAAGCTCTACGTCGGCTCGCAGCATCTGTGGGTGACGACCAGCGAAGGCAAGAGCTGGCAGAAGATCAGCCCGGATCTGACGCGCCACGATCCGAAGACCATGGGACCGTCGGGCGGCCCGATCACGCTGGATCAGACGGGCGTGGAGACCTACGGCACCATCTTCACGATCGCGCCGTCGCCGCATGACGCCAAGGTCATCTGGACCGGCAGCGATGATGGCTACGTATTCCTCACGCGCGATGGCGGCGCGAACTGGACGAACGTTACGCCGAAAGATCTGCCGGAATTCGCGCGCATCAGCATGATCGATGTCTCACCGCATCGGCCGGGCACGGTCTACGTCGCGGCGAAGCGCTACCAGCTCGATGATCGTGCGCCGTACATCTACCGCTCGGACGACTACGGCAAGACCTGGATCAAGACCGTGAACGGCATCGGCGCCGCGGACTACGTGCATGTCGTGCGCGAGGATCCGGTACGCGAGCGCATGCTGTTCGCCGGCACCGAGCACGGCCTGTACATCTCGTTCGACAATGGCGCGCAATGGCAGCGTTTCAATCGCAATCTGCCGGATGTGCAGGTTTCGGATCTCGCGATCAAGGACCACGATCTCGTGATTGGCACGCACGGCCGTTCGGCGTACGTCATGGACGACATCACGCCATTGCGGCAGCTGAACGCACGGCTGGCCGGCGCGCCGGTCGTGCTGTTCCAGCCGGCCGATGCGCACCGCGGGCTCGACCAGAGCGTTGCCTTCACGTACCACCTGAAGCAGCCGGCGAAGAAGCTGACGATCGAGATCCTGGACGAGACCGGCCCGGTCGTCCGGATGTATGACAGCGTGCAGGACAGCGCGGCCAAAGAGGCAGGCGAAGAAGACGATGATGACGACGACCGTCGTCGCCGGCCGCGTCCGCCGCTGAAGGCGGGCAGCAACCGTTTCTCGTGGGACATGCGCTCGGAGCCGGCGGTCCGCTTCCCCGGCATGATCCTGTGGGCGGCGGGCACGAACGGCCCGCGCGTGCTGCCCGGCCGCTACCAGGTGCGCCTGACCGTCGACGCGCACGCGCCGGTGACCCAGTCCTTCCAGATTCTGACGGATCCGCGCGCGCAGCACGTGACGATGGCCGATCTGCGCGCGCAGCACGAACTGGCGTTGCAGGTGCGCAACCGCCTGAACCAGGCGAATGAAGCGGTCATGCTGATTCGCGGGATCAGGGAGCAGATCGATGAGCGCGTCGAAAGCGCGAACGATCCCAAGCTCGCGGATCTGGCCGGTCAGCTGAAGGAGAAGCTGAGCAAGGTCGAAGCAGAGATCTACCAGGTGCGCAACCAGAGCAGTCAGGACCCGCTGAACTATCCGATCAGGCTGAACAACAAGATCGCCGCGCTGCTCGGTGCGGCCGAAGGCGTGGCGGGGCGGCCGACCGCGCAGGCGCACGAAGTATTCAATGAGCTGGGCGCGCGGCTCGACCAGCAGCTCGCGTGGCTGAACGGCATTCTCGAGCGCGACCTGCCGAGCTTCAACCGGGTGTGGCTCGAGCCGCGCGGCCTGCCGCCGATCGAGAAGAGGATGATCGCGGCGGAGTGAGCCGTGTCCTGGTAGTGTTCATCGATGGCGTCGGCATCGGCGCGGACGATGCCGACGCCAATCCCTTCAAGCGAGCGCGCCTCGAC
>JBQTJO010000316.1:0-5462 GCA_052387015.1 Gemmatimonadota bacterium | reverse complement strand
CGCGCCCGCAGGCCAGGATAGCGCCGCGGCGGCCGAGTACATAGCCGAACGCGCGGTTCGCCTCGGCTGCGATGCCATTGTCAACGTGCGCATGCCGGTCCACACCCGGCGTGAGGGCAGCGTGCGCGAGACGGTCTGGGGAATCTGCGCCTACCGCATTTCCACCTTGAGGCCGTAAATAATGCTGTAGCTGCGCATTCCGGGCGCATCCTGCCATTCAAGTGCCCATCGCGATGTGCTGAATTGCACACATGTACGCGTGCAATTACCTTTTGCGGGAGCCCTTCGAAAGATGTCTCCAATGGTTGCAGCCCCGCATCGCCTGCAGGCGGCCGACTTGCCGCGTGTTCCGGTGCCGGACGAGAACGTCGGTTACGAGCTCGTCGACGGGAGACTGGTACCCGTGACGCCTGCGTCGATGCCGCACGGCGTTCTTCTTCTGGAGTTCGCTGGCATCCTGTCGGATTTCGTGAAGTCTCGGGGGCTGGGGCGGATTGCGCCTGACACGTGGTTCAGGTTGGGCCTTCCGCACGATCCGGAGCGTGTGCGTGCGCCCGATATCGCGTTCATTGCGGCTGAGAAGCTTCCGCTGGCTCGTGAGGCGGGTTGGGGGGTGTTACGGTTCGTGCCAGATCTGGCCATCGAAATCTACGCGCCCGCCAATCAGCGCAAAGCCGCGGATTTTCACCAGCGCATTCGCGACTACCTGGACGCAGGCGTGCGGGCCTTGTGGGTAATCTACCCGGATGCGCGGTACGTTACAGCGTACCACCCCGACGGCAACGCGCGCGTGCTCCGGGAGAACGAATCGCTGAAAGGCGAAGATATCCTGCCCGGTTTCGAAATCGAACTGGGGCACCTCTGGAAGAGCCTGGAGATTTGACGAGAACCCCCTTGCCCCCCGCGCCTGTTCGAGTCTGCGCGAATTTGCCATAGACTGGAGCGCATTCACATCTACCGTATCGCGCCGCTCTCGATCTGAAACGCATGCGCGACCGGGCTGCGCGCGGAAGCCATCATCAGCGCAACGCGGTGCGCGCATGACCACCGGCATCACGGCCGCGCGGCAATGGGTGGAGGAGCTGCTCGACAAGACGACGCTCACGCCCGCTGACATTGGCGTCTTCCATGGCGCGGCGAAGCAGATCCGGCCGGTCACGATCGCGACCTACCAGATTCTCACGCACCGCGCATCCCGCAGCGGCGAGTTCACCCATCTCTCGATTTCGATGAGCAGGATGGCTGCGCACACGTGTGACAAAAGCCGCGGGTCGCTTGGGCGGGCATGGGCGGCCGAATCCGAACCCCGCCCGAGTAGCCTCGCCAGTCATGATGCGACGCGGGGCCTTGACCGGCACATCCCATGCATGTATGCATACGTGCATGGCAACCAAAACTATTTCTATCGATCTCGAAGCGTATGAACGCCTGGAGCGAGCCAGACGCTCACCCAATGAGTCGTTCTCGAAGGTGATCAAGCGCGCAAGTTGGCCAGCCGAGCGACGCACCGCCGCCGGTCTGCTCGAGGCCCTCGAAAAGCTGGCCGCGGCGCCGCCCGCCGTACTGGCGCGCCTCGAGCACGCGCAACGAGCCGACCGCCCGCCCAGGGACGAGTGGCGCTCAGAGTAAGCGTCGATACCACGTTCCTCATCGATCTGCAGCGAGAGAGATCACGGGGCGAGCGCGAAGGCCCGGCTCGCCGCTTCCTGCTACGCAACCCGGACGCGGAGCTCCATCTGTCAGTGGTTGCGCTGGGCGAGTACACCGAGGGATTTCCGAGCGCCGACCATCCGATCGTGCAAGCCGTGCGGGCGCAACACGCGCTGCTCGTTGTGGATGAGGAAACGGCTCTCGTTTACGCGCACATCGTACGTGAGTTGCGCACGCAGGGCACGCTGATTGGCGCCAACGATCTGTGGATTGGATCCTCGAGTCTGCGTCACCATCTGCCCGTTCTGACGGCCAACGTCGGCGAATTCCACCGCATCGCTGGACTCCAGGTGATCGACTACCGACTCGCTGCGGCATCAGAGGAGCGGGGATGAAGCTGTCAGGCGGTGTGAGCGAGGGTTCTGCTCCCGCCAGCTATGGACCCTCGATGGCCGCTGCCGTTAGATTTCGGGCAGCATGATCCAGCCGCAGAATCCGCTCATTGTACAGGGTGATCACACCGTACTCGTCGAGCTGGCGAGCCCGCGCTACGAGACCGCGCGCGACGCGCTGCTCTCGTTCGCCGAACTGGTAAAATCGCCGGAGCACGTACACACCTACCGCATCACGCCGCTCTCGATCTGGAACGCATGCGCGACCGGCCTGCGCGCGGAAGCGATCATCGAGGCGCTGCGCACATACGCGAAGTACCCGGTCCCCGACCAGGTGGAGCGCGGCATCCGCGACTTCGCCGCGCGTTACGGCCGGCTCACACTCACGCGTGATGGTGCGACACTCGTCCTGACCTGCAGCGATGCCGCGACCGCGGAACGCATCGCGCGCGACCGCCACGTCGCGCCGCTGCTCGGCACGCGCTTCGGCACCACGAGCTTCCGCGTGGACGCCGGCACGCGCGGCCGGCTCAAGCTCGCGCTCATGAAGTGCGGCTTTCCCGCCGACGATCGCGCCGGCTACGTGCGCGGTCAGCCGGTCGACATCGGACTGCGCGCGCAGCGTGCGAGCGGCGAGCCGCTCGTGTTGCGAGCGTATCAGCTCGACGCGGTGCGGGCATTCCATGGCGATGGCGAGTCGGCGGGTGGCAGCGGTGTCATCGTGCTGCCGTGTGGCGCCGGCAAGACGGTGGTCGGCCTGGCCTGCATGGCGCAGCGCGGCGCGGCCACGCTGGTTCTGACCACCGGCATCACGGCCGCGCGGCAGTGGGTGGAGGAGCTGCTCGACAAGACCACGCTCACGCCCGCTGACATTGGCGTCTTCCATGGCGCGGCGAAGCAGATCCGGCCGGTCACGATCGCAACCTACCAGATTCTCACGCACCGCGCGTCCGGCAGCGGCGAGTTCACCCATCTCTCGATTTTCGATGAGCAGGACTGGGGCCTCATCATTTACGACGAGGTGCACCTGCTGCCCGCGCCGGTGTTTCAGGTAACCGCGCATCTCCAGGCGCGACGTCGACTCGGCCTGACCGCCACGCTGGTGCGCGAAGACGGCCGCGAGGACGATGTGTTTGCGCTGATCGGCCCGAAGAAGCTGGACGTGCCGTGGAAGCTGCTCGAGCGGCAGGGCTGGATCGCGAAAGCCGAGTGCACGGAAGTGCGCATGGCCATGAGCGAGCAGCGGCGCATGGATTACGCCCTCGCGGAGCCGCGCGCGCAATACCGCATTGCGGCGGAGAATCCGGACAAGCTCGACGTCGTAATGAAACTGCTTGCGCGCCACGCGGATGCGCCCACGCTCGTCATAGGCATGTACGTCGAGCAGCTGGGCGCGCTGGCCGCTGCGCTGGGCGTTCCGCTCATCACCGGCAGCACTCCACAGCAGGTGCGTGACGATTTGTACCGGCAATTCCGCAGTGGCGAAGTGCGCGTGCTGGTCGTCTCTAAAGTCGCGAATTTTGCCATTGACCTGCCGGATGCCGCGGTCGCGATCCAGGTGTCCGGCACCTTCGGCTCGCGCCAGGAAGAGGCGCAGAGACTGGGCCGCATCCTGCGGCCGAAGCGCGACGAGAACCAGGCGCACTTCTATACGCTGGTCAGCGCCGACACCGTCGAGCAGGACTTCGCGCTGCGCCGGCAGCTCTTCCTGTGCGAGCAGGGTTATGCCTACCGCATCGTGGATGCCGATATGCTCACCGCGCCCACTCTGCGCCTGGTGAGCTGAGCCGGCATGCATCACCTCGAAATCGACTGGCTGTTGCTGGCGCAACGCGCGCCTGCGTGGCAGGCGCTGCCGGCTGCCGCGCGCCGCGCACTGCTGACCGATGCCATGGCGCAAACGAACGGGCTCGAGCGGCCGCTGGTTCGCGCGCTGCGCGCCATGCACCGTCACCGCATTCTGGCTGACCATGATGAAGTGGACTGCGTCGCCTATCTGCATGACAACCTGACCGCTGCCGAACGCCAGCACTTGGGCGAGCTGACAGGCTGCTGGGGTCGTGTTCATGATCCGGCCATCGCGGAGCATGTCGCGTCCACCGGCTGGATCAATGACGCGCTCAATGGTGGCCGCCGTCTCCCTGGCGAGCAGCGCCCCGCCATGCGGGCCCTGCTGCGCACCGTGCTCGAGGCGGGTGGCGTGCTGCCGGTTGCCGAGCTGCGGCAGGTGAAAAAGGTACCGGCAGACCGTATCGCGACGGTCGTCACGGCAGCCCTTCAGCACGTGTTGCTGTTCGCGACGTTGCGCTCGCCTGACGATGCACCGGTGCTCGTCATCTGGCCACCTGCGTTCGCGCGCTTGCGGCGGCCGAAGCCCGCGGTGCCCCGCAGGCTGGCGGCGCCCGCCGAGGTGTTTCGTTTTCCGATTGTCGCCGAGGACGCGGCCACCGTCCTGGTCGCCGTGTCGGCCGAGCCGACGCGGCTGCGCGGCAATGACGGCCGCCTGTTCGAGCGTGCCGCCCAGCGCCTCGAGCAGGCGCTCACGCCCTTGCCCGCATGGGCCGGTGGCATCTGTGGTGGCTGGAGCCATGCGGTCCGCATCAACAGCGCGCTGCATTTCCTGCGCAGCGCGCAGCTGGTGCGCCACGCCGGCACGGCAGGCCGCGATCTGCGCCTCGAGCCGACCGCCGCCGCGCGCGCGTGGCTGGCGCAATCACCGGCCGACCGCCACCGCCATTGCCTGAAGCTCGCGCGCGGCCGTCTCGCGGCGTACCTGGGCGACACGACGACCATGGCTGTCGACAGTGACGATGTCGCAGGCATTCTCTCCGATTACTCCGCGCCACAGCGCTACTTCGCGACCGAATCCGATTCGTTGCGCAAGGCGGTTGCATCTGCGTTCGGCGCCATTGGTCCGGGCGAGTTCGTGGAGATTGGCAACTTCATCGAATACCATGCGCAGGCGCACAGCAATCCGCTGCTGACGGCAGGCACGTGGGGCTATCGCGCCGCAACCGTCGAAGCGCGCGAGCGGCATTTCGCCAACCTGCTGGGCAGCATCATGGTCAATCATCTCATGCCGCTCGCGGGCGTGGCCCACGGCGTCGCCGCAGCGGACCGCTATGTGTTCACCGTAACGAACGCGGGGCGATACCTGCTCGGCATCGCTGACACACTGGCCGACGCCGATCTGACACGCCCCGGCCCGGAAGGACGCACGGGCCTGATCGTGCAGGCGGATTACGCGGTCGTCTTTCTCGCGCCCGCGCCAGCCGCGGAAGCCGCCATTGGGCGTTTCGCGGCACGAACGGCGGCAGGAAGTGTTGGCAGCCTGTTCCTCATTACGCCGGCAGCCGTGCAGACTGCGGCCGCCGCGGGGCTGACCGGCGCGGCCATGCTCGAGACGCTGCGGCAGCACGC